>CAZPHR010000224.1:0-1526 GCA_964586475.1 uncultured Methanomicrobiaceae archaeon | reverse complement strand
GGATTTGAAATAATATGGATCGACCCTGTTGTCACTGCAGGACTCTCTCCCATAACCGCATCAATCTCAACCGGAGATCCACCCTCTACGATCGATACACTTGTTCTGTAATCCGGGTAACCGTCAAGTTCGAGAACCAGGGAGTGGATCCCTGCCGAAACATCTGTTACCGGGTATGCCTGACCGGACATCGTCTCGCCCTGGTATACTCCGTCGAGATATATCTTCGCACCCGAAGGCTCGGATGTTACAAGTATGCCCTGCGTATTTTCGATTGGCTGAAGGGTAGCATATATCGACCTCTGCTGCCCTTCCAGGACTGTAAAAGTCTTCTTCCAGTTGTAATAGCCGTTCTTTGTCACCATGAACTCATGGTCGCCGGTCGAAAGGCCGGTTACCACATAGGGAGTCTTGCCAACCATTGCGCCATTTACATATACATATGCATCTGTAGGGTTTGATTCAACGGATACGGATCCCGGAGAAACAAGAGTAAGATAAACGTTCCGGGTTGTTCCGGCGGAAACAGTAACCGTAGTCTCTGCTGTCTCATAGCCGTCCATCTCCGCATCGATCGAATATGAACCCGGACGAAGGCCGCTAAGTGTTATCGGAGAAAGACCCTGGTACTGGTCATTTAGATGAATCCTTGCTCCTGAAGGGCTGCTCGATACATATATCGAACCATATTCCGACTGTGTCGGTGAGGCAACCAGGTTCAATGTCACGTAGACGTTTGCTGTCTCCCCGGCTGCGGGTGTCGCCGGAAGCTGGGCGGTTGCGGTGTAATAACCGTCATTCTGTACTGATACGGAGCTGTAAGGAGTTGCGGTGATGTATACTCCGACAGATAACACTCCGCTGTGAATCTGTCCCTTATAAACTCCGTCAAAATAGACGCTCGCACCGTCGATATTGCAATGAATATCATACCAGCCGACATCCCCACCAGCAGCTGATGCGGTGTGGCAGAGGAAAAGTGCAATGACGAATATCAATATAGCTGTGATCCTGCTGTTCACAATATTTTTCATAAAAAAAGATTGCCTGTTATGCGTTTAACTCTTTTCAGGAAATTATGACCCGGTGCAGGACAACATTCATGGGCAAATCATTTCTATATACAGCACAAATATTTCAAAATAAAAATATAGGTGATTGCAACGCCTGCCCCGATATTAGGAAAAAATGAAAGAATAATTTTCGAAATCCCAAATATAGAGATTAAGTCTATAGAATTCAGATTATATCTGACAAACAGGAGATTATTCCTCGCAGAGGACAATACAAGGCTATCCTCCCCGATAGACGTTCCTATCCCTGTAATCCGCTCGATAAAGAGTGGTCAGAAAATATCGGCTGAACCGACCCTGATTCTCTCGATAAGGGCGCCTGATGGTTCGCAAAAGAAGATGACTCTTACATTCATGCAGGACTTTTCCGGAGTGCGTGATATGGAGAGGGATTATCTGAAAAAAGAGCTCGAAGGGCTGATCTCAGAATATGTTCCTGCCTCGATACCACCG
>CAZPHR010000223.1:0-1526 GCA_964586475.1 uncultured Methanomicrobiaceae archaeon | reverse complement strand
CAGTAGGTCTTGCAGGAATGGGTACCGGTCTCGCACAGCTCGGTATCGGTGGAGCAGCAGTAGGAGCAACCGCAGAGAACAAGGAGATGTTCGGTCTCGCACTTCTCTTTACGGTTATTCCGGAAACAGTCGTTATCTTTGGTCTTGTTGTTGCACTTCTTCTGCTCTTCACATAAGCGAATTTCCAGGAGTAGATAAGACAATGGCATTGGATGCTGTAGTCGGCGAGATTAAGGCAAAGGGCGAAAAAGAGGCCGCTGCAATCAAAGCTGAAGGCAAAGCAGAATCCGACAGGATTCTCGCAGAAGCCGGAGAGCAGGTTGCAGTCATCAAGACCTCGGCTGAGGAGGACGCTGTTAAGCAGTCCGCCCAGATAGTCAACAGGGAGATAGCCGCAGGAAACCTTGCAGTAAAGCGCCAGGTCTTAAATGCGGAGAAGGCCCTGCTGGACGAGGTCTACGCCGCAACTGTCAAAGCAATCAGCGATCTGCCCGATGATTTCCATAAAAAGGCGGTTCGTGAGCTCTGTAAGGCAGCGGCAAAAGAGCTTGGAGAGGGTGTATTCTACTGCAGTGAGCGTGATAAGGCTGCAGTCGAATCGGCAATCTCCGACTTAAAGACCCTCGCCGGATTCTCGCTGGCAGGAACAAAAAATATCTCCGGTGGCGTCATTGCCGAGAGCAAAGACGGGCAGCTGCAGCTGGATTACAGTTACGGCGCCTATCTTTCCGAGGTCTGGGAGACCGGACTCCGGGGCGCATCAGAGACGCTCTTCGGGTAGAGGGGGAGGCAGAAAATGGCTGCAGTAAATACTACAGGCCCTGCTCCCTACATATACGCCTGCACCCGTATGAAGGTGAGAAAGGCGACCCTCATCCCGCGTGAGGAGTATATGCGCATGCTCAACATGGAGCTGCCCGAGATTACAAGGGTCATCGAAGAGACGCACTACAAGGCAGAGATCGACGAGCTTGCCTCGTCCTTTTCAGGTATCGACCTTGTCGAGATTGCACTCTCGTGGAATCTCGCAAAGGAGTACCAGAAGATCATCGAGCTTGTACCCGGTCACCTGAAAGGGTTAACCAAGAGCTACCTTCTTCGCTGGGACATCCAGAACGTGCTGACGATCCTTCGCGGCAGGTCACAGGGTGTACCCCAGGGAAAGATAAGGGAGATAACCATCCCTGCAGGAAGTCTTGACAAAACAGCCCTTGACAGGTTAATCGCCGAAGATTCGCCCGACAGGATCGTCGAAGCCCTGAAAGCTCATGTGCTCTACCCCGTATTCGAGCGGGAGATGGCCGGAGCTGTTGAATCAGGCTCGTTTGCCCATATGGAAAACGAGCTCTACAAGGCGTATTACGCAGAGATCGTCCGGGCGGCAAAGGGCGGTGTCAAGGGTGGACATGCATTCCTGCAGTACATCCGTCTTGACATCGATACCCGGAACCTGATGACGGTATTCCGTGTGAAGGGTTCGCTCGAGAGCGATGAACTGCGTGAGATGATGATCGCCGGCGGAACTT
>CAZPHR010000222.1:0-1551 GCA_964586475.1 uncultured Methanomicrobiaceae archaeon | reverse complement strand
GTAAAGAAAATATTTTCAGAAGCAGAAAATCTTGGAATAAAAGTGCAATACGATACAATATCACTTATAAATAAGATGCGCGAATCAAATCCGGAAAAATTCAGGGGCCGTTATATAAAAGAAGACATTGAGATCTATATCAACGAAGATGGAGATGTTTTCATCGGATAATCGCTAAAAACAATCTTTTTCATCCGGATCACAACAGTTCAGTCTGCCATGAGATACAGAACTGCCATTCATTGTTACAATAAAAAGAAATCATAATCCTGACGCTTTTTTAAATACATTTATATTATCTTAGAAAAAACATTTAGGAATCCATTATGGGATTTTCGAAACGTGCTCTTTAGAGAATTGTATTAATTCTCAGGAAGCAGGAGAGAAAACCCAGTGGTTGCCCGGATACCGCTTGCGGTCCGGAGATTGCCGAGGAAGGACTTCCCAGCTATAATGGCTGGCAGTCCGGCTGACAACGTAGGATCTGATAAATGCGTTTGGGTGGACGAAGAAATTCGGCCCGGTATCCTGAACGGATAGCGCACAAAATGGTCAGAATCTTAGAGAGAGAATATTTCATAACAGGAAATAACTGTCAGGCGCAGAAGGTATGATTCACAATATGTGAAACATTCAGGCCGGTGCAGAGCAGATAGACTATCTGTTGCAGTTATGATTATTCTCAGATTCAAAAGACCGGAATCCTTTTAGTCCGGCCGAAATCCGTAACGGATTTCTCGGAAAAATCGTTCAAAGAACAAAATAGGACTGATTGATAAATGCCTGGAAAAACCAGACCACGCAGAGGATCACTTGCATACAGCCCGCGTAAAAGGGCAAAGAGCCAGGTACCCAAGTACCACTCATGGCCTTCCTACGAAGGAGAGCCGACTTTTCAGGGATATGCAGGTTACAAAGTGGGTATGACACATGTCATTATGATCGATGACCACAAGAACAGTCCATCCGAGGGCAAGGAAATTTCAGTACCGGTTACTGTAATAGAAATCCCCCAGATGAAAGTCATCGCTGTCCGTGCTTACTCAAGCGATACATACGGCAAGAAAGCATTTGCCGAAGTATGGTCGGACAATATTGATGAGATTGTATCACGTGCCACACAGATCCCAAAGAAGCACAATGCCGGGGAACAGAAGGAAAAGATCCTCAAAGGCATTGAAGATGGCATAGTTAGTGACATTTTTGCAATAATGTACACCCAGCCGGAACAGCTCACAGGTGTTCCCAAGAAAGTGCCTGAACTTATGGAGGTTCGCATTGCAGGCGGAGATCTAAATACACGCCTTGATTTCGGAATTTCCAAACTGGGAGAGGATGTAGCAATCGAGAATGTCGCAAATACCGGACAGTACATCGATGTTACAGCTGTAACCACAGGTAAGGGAACCCAGGGCGCAGTAAAACGCTGGGGAATACAGGTAAGAAAGCGCAAACACTCACGCGGAAAGAAGAAGCGCCATATCGGAAACCTCGGACCATGGACACCTCACCACGTAAGATGGCAGGTCCCGCAGATGGGTCAGATGGGAT
>CAZPHR010000221.1:0-1561 GCA_964586475.1 uncultured Methanomicrobiaceae archaeon | reverse complement strand
CTCAACTCCTGAAAGGTAGAGCCCGGTAAGCGACTTCGGGTTTTGGGATATCTCCCCAGGAGTTCCTTCGGCGACCACGAAGCCCCCGTGTATTCCTGCACCGGGACCCATATCAAGGACATAGTCAGCCTGGCGGATCGTATCTTCGTCATGCTCGACGACGACAAGCGTGTTGCCGAGATCCCGGAGTTTCTGGAGCGTCTCGATCAACTTGTGGTTGTCCCTCTGGTGTAATCCAATGGATGGCTCGTCCAGCACATAAAGAACTCCGGTAAGGTTCGACCCGATCTGGGTTGCAAGCCTGATCCTCTGTGCCTCGCCCCCGGAGAGAGTGCCTGCATTCCTTGACAGGGTGAGATAGCCAAGGCCAACCTGTTCGAGGAAGACAAGTCTTGACCTGATCTCCTTTAGGACCTGGTTTGCAATCTCACTCTCCTTCGGTGTGAGTTCCAGTTCATTGAAGAATTTGAGGCACCTGTTGACCGGCATGTCGGTGATATCGATAATGGAACTCTCACCGATACGGACTGCCAGAACATTATCCTTAAGCCTCTTCCCTTTACATGACGGGCACCCGGATACCCGCATGAACTTCTCGAGCTCCTTCTTCCTGTACTCGGATTTAGTCTGCCCGTAGAGGCGCTCGGCCTGCGGGAGAAGACCCTCCCATTTGCCATTGTGCGACCAGTAGGCATCTCCGCCTTTCATCCGCATGTCGAACCTGATTTTATCGTTCGAGCCGTGCATGAGTGCATTGTACTGTTCTTCTGTCAGTTCCGAGACAGGGGTGAAGATGTCAAAACCGAAATGCTTTGCAACTGCCGCAAGGTACTGGACCCTGTAGCCGTCGAGGAAGTTCCTGTACATCGCAACGGCACCGTCGGACAGCGATTTGCTCCTGTCGGGGATTATCAGGTCGGGATCGAAGTCCATCTTTATCCCAAGCCCGTTGCACTCCTCACATGCACCGAACGGGCTGTTGAACGAGAACATCCTCGGCTGGAGCTCCTCGAACCCGATCCCGCATATGGGACAGGCCATCTTCGAGGAGAATATCCTCTCCGAATCGTCGCCCTGGATGATTACAAGTCCGCCGGATCTGTCGATGGCAGTCTCCAGCGCCTCGACGAGCCTGCTCCGTTCCTCCGACGGGTCGATGCGGTCGATTACGATCTCGATATCGTGCTTCACGTATCTCTCAAGACTGATCTCCTCATCGGTCCTGATTATTTCGCCATCGAGCCTGACTCTCGTGAATCCTTCGGCGTTCAGGTCTTTTAAGAGCTGCTGGTATGTCCCCTTCTTCTGCCTGACAATCGGCGAGAGGATGTTCACCATCCCGGAGAATTCAGCCGTAACTGCATCGGCGATCCTCTCTGCCGACTGTGATTCGATCTTTATATTGTGAACCGGACAGTAAGGAATCCCGATTCTTGCGAAGAGAAGACGAAGATAGTCGTAGATCTCGGTGACCGTCCCGACAGTACTCCTCGGGTTCTTCGACGTCGTCTTCTGCTCAATGGATATTGCCGGGGAAAGACCGTCGATCGAATCCACGTCC
>CAZPHR010000220.1:0-1579 GCA_964586475.1 uncultured Methanomicrobiaceae archaeon | reverse complement strand
TGAGGCTTTCATAGTACTGGAGACCTTCCTCGATTCTTGCAAACTTCTCCTCTTCGATATCCCTTCTGACTCCGCCCACCTGCACGATTGCATAGTTCACCCTGTTGCCGGTGAGAAGTTCGATTAAGTCCATCGACTCCTCGCGGACACGCCATGCAAGGTTAAAGAGCGTATCAAAACCGAGCTCATGGGCTGCAACTCCGGCCCAGAGAAGATGGGACTGTATCCTTTCGAATTCAGCGAGAATCGTCCTTATGTAGTGAGCCCTGTCAGGTACATCGATTCCGACGATCTGCTCGATTGCCCTTGCAAATGCAAATGTATGCGAAACCCCGCATATACCACATATCCTGTCGGTAAGATGGACAATCTGGACGGGATTTCTTCTCATGCCCATCCATTCAATACCTCTGTGGGCCTTGCCCGGTGCAAAGTCGACCTCCTCGACAACTTCACCGTTGATCTTAAAGGTAAAGAGAATCGGCTCCTTTAATGCAGGATGCGTCGGTCCTATGGGGATCGTATACGGCGCCTTTTTGGACTTGTTCTCACTCATCGCTCTTCACCTCCTCTGCAGCCTCAGCTTTGACAGGCTCTTCTTCACCTTCTGGTTTGACTTCTTCTGCAGGAGCATTTTTACCGCCATCTTTTTCCGGCTCCCCCTCACTCTTTTTCTTCTTCTCGGGTTTGGGTTTCACCGGCGGATTCGGCCTGTCCTCAGGCCTTCCGACAGCCCAGAGATCCTTTACCATATCTTCGGGAATGCCTGCATCGTCCTTTCTCCATGGATAGACACCTTTCGGGAAATCCTCGGGAAGGAAAAGTCCTCTCTCATCGGGGATGTTCTCCACTTTGACTCCCATAAGCTCCTGCTTCTCCCTCTCCGAATAAACGGCACCGGGAATCAGGTCCGATATCGTGGGGACTACCGGATTTTCCTTCGGAACGGAGACTGTTAAATTGACGGTTATCTCCGAACCCTTCGACCCGAAGAAAATTGTCATATGATACAGGACATCGATCTCTTCGATCATATCAACGGCCGAGATTACGCCGAGGTGAGGATAATCGATGGAGATCAGGTCTTCAACCGCGTCATGAAGTATTCCGGTCTCAATCTTTAGCCAGACCGAATTGATTGGTGTCTTCTTTACCCCTTCATGCCACTGTTTTACCTCTGAACTGATAATGCGGTCACCGAATTTTGAAGCGAACCTCCCGGCGACCTCTTCGGCAGTCATCAGTTTTTTGGCTGTTTCACTCATCTTTGGCCTCCTGTATTCTCTCAAGTTTGGCAATCGCTTTCACTACACCGTCGATAATCGCTTCAGGTCTCGGGGCGCACCCGGGAACATATACATCCACCGGGATTACATCCCCGACAGGACCGTCGAGATTATACGAGTCAAAAAAGACCCCTCCCGACTGCCCGCATGAACCTATACACATTACGACCTTCGGGTCTGCCATCTGTTCGTATACACGCAGCAGCCTGTCCTTCATCGCATGGACTACCGGCCCTGTAACAAGCAGAACGTCCGCATGTCTTGGTGAACCGACGAGTTTTATTCCGAATCTC
>CAZPHR010000219.1:0-1579 GCA_964586475.1 uncultured Methanomicrobiaceae archaeon | reverse complement strand
GAGATGCACGCAGCTTTGCAGTCTCCAAGAAGGAAGAACGCGAGCGTGTTGCAAAGTCTGCACGCTAAACCAATATCTCTTTTTTAAGGTGAAACCAGAATGACCAGACGAAAAAAGATGGTAGAAAAAGTAACGACACTGATGGACCAGCCAGAGCGCATCAGAAACATCGGTATCGTTGCACATATTGATCACGGTAAAACAACCCTCTCCGACAACCTGCTTGCAGGTGCCGGAATGATCAGTGAAGAGATCGCCGGAAAAGCCTGCTGGATGGACTCTGACGAGGAAGAACAGGCAAGGGGAATTACAATCGACTCCTCAAACGTCTCGATGGTGCACACATACGGGGACAAAGAGTATCTCATCAACATGATCGATACCCCGGGTCACGTCGACTTCGGAGGAGATGTTACAAGGGCAATGCGTGCAGTAGACGGAGCAGTAGTTCTCGTCGATGCAGTAGAAGGCACAATGCCCCAGACAGAGACAGTTCTTCGCCAGGCCCTCAAAGAGGGTGTAAAGCCTGTTCTCTTCATCAATAAGGTAGACCGGTTAATCAACGAACTCAAGGTCGACGAGATGGAGATGCAGATTCGCCTCGGCAAGGTAATCGACAAGGTAAACAAGCTCATCAAGGGAATGAATGAGGAAGCATTCAAGGCCGGATGGAAGCTCGATGCCGCAGACGGAACCGTTGCATTCGGATCAGCTCTCTACAACTGGGCGGTATCCATCCCCTTCATGAAGAAGAGCGGAGTTTCGTTCAAGGACGTATACGAGAAGTGTAAAGTCGAGGATATGAAGTGGCTCGGAAAGAACAGTCCTCTCTGCGATGTAGTTCTTGATATGGTTGTAAGAAACCTTCCCGACCCCCTTGACGCACAGAAACGCCGTGTTCCGATCATCTGGCAGCACGGAGACCCTAACACAGCTGAGGGTAAATCCATGCTCACCTGTGATCCAAACGGGGCTGCATGCCTGATGGTTACCGACATCTCATTCGACCAGCACGCAGGAGAGGTTGCAACAGGCCGTCTCTTCTCAGGAACACTGAGACGCGGAACCGAATGTTACGTAATGGGAACCGCAAAGAAGGTAAACCGCCTTACGCAGGTAGGTATCTTCATGGGTGCGGAGAGAATCGAGGTTGAATCCCTTCCTGCAGGAAATATCGCCGCTGTCACAGGATTAAAGGATGCAATCGTCGGGTCAACCGTTTCATCACTGATGGATATGACTCCGTTCGAATCCCTCAAACACTACTCAGAGCCTGTAATGACCGTCGCAGTCGAGGCAAAGAACATGAAGGACCTTCCAAAACTGGTCACTGTTCTTCGCCAGGTCGCAAAAGAGGACCCGACAGTTCAGGTTACAATCAACGAGGAGACCGGAGAGCACCTGATCTCAGGAATGGGTGAACTTCACCTTGAGATTATCACAGGACGTATTGCACGTGACAAGAAGGTGGAGATTGTTACATCACCCCCGATTGTTGTATACCGTGAAACAATCACAGGTACTGCAGGACCGGTCGAAGGAAAATCACCGAACCGTCACAACAGGTTCTATATCGAAC
>CAZPHR010000218.1:0-1589 GCA_964586475.1 uncultured Methanomicrobiaceae archaeon | reverse complement strand
GCAACGGCGACATCGATTCCGTTCGGGACATCGTATACGTCGCCCTTCAGCCCGGCGCCTTCCTTAAGAATATACTCCGAGCAGAGCGCCTGCAGTGCGAACGAGAGATCCATGACCTCGATCGGGTGGCCCATCCCCTTCATCGTCGCAAGGTTCACGAGGCGGCCCTCGGCAAGGACGTTGATCTTCTTCCCGTTAATCACAAACGTCTCTATGCTGTCGCGTAATTCGTAGCCTTCCTTGTTGGCGTGCAGCCATTCGAGATCGATCTCGACATTGAAGTGCCCGGCGTTTGAGAGTATTGCCCCGTCCTTCATGACTTTGAAGTGCTTTTCCGTGATGATGGAGGTGTTTCCCGTCGTGGTTACGAAGATGTCGCCGATCCTTGCAGCCTCCTCCATCGTCATGACGAAGTAGCCGTCCATATGCGCCTCAAGCGCCCTTCTCGGGTCGATCTCTGTTACGATTACCTTTGCACCCAGGCCGTGGGCCATCTTTGCAAGGCCGCGTCCGCAGTAGCCGTAACCTGCAACAACAAACCACTTTCCGCCGATGAGGGTGTTCGTCGTAATCATCACCGAGGAAAGAGCGCTTTCGCCGGTCCCGTGGACGTTGTCAAACGATCTCTTCATAGGGGTATCGTTGACGGCGATTACCGGGAATTCGAGCTTTCCCTCTGCGGCCATTGCACGGAGCCTGTGGATACCGGTCGTCGTCTCTTCGCAGCCTCCGGTTATCCCGTCGAGAAGATCGCGTCTCTCCGTGTGGAGGCGATGGATCAGGTCCATGCCGTCGTCGATTGTGACAGTCGGGTTTGCATCCAGAACCCTGTCGATCGCATCGTAGTAGTCGTCTACCTGGCATGCCCTCTTCGCATAGCATTTAACGCCCGGGACGTTGTTTAACGCTTCCGCCACATCGTCCTGGGTGGAGAGGGGGTTGCATCCCGTTATATAGACCTCGGCGCCTCCTGCCGCAAGAGTCTCGACAAGAACGGCGGTCTTCGCCTCTACATGGAGTGCCATTCCGATCTTGTTTCCTTTAAAGGGCTTTTCGGATTCGAACCTCTTTCGAATCTCCCCGAGCACAGGCATGTACTGCCTCGCCCAGCTCATTTTAAGTTCACCGGATTTCAAAATATCACCGTTTATGAAAATCTGCATTAATTTTGTTCCTGAAAGGTAATAGTTATTTACAAAACACCTCTAATCTAAAGCCGGAGTTTTATGGATGAAGAATATTCCGTGCGCCTGATTCCTGTCGGCAGGAAGATGAGGGAAGAGCTCAACAGGTGCGGCGAACATGTCCCGCCCTCCGCGTTAATTGACCCCGTCGAGGGAAGAATATGGAAGAAAGAGCCATCAGGCAGCATCCGTGAGATTACAGTCGACAGAAGAAAAGTTCTCAATACAATCGAAAACTATTGGAGATCGGTTGAGGCAACCCGTAAAAGATGCAGCGAATCAAGAAAAGAGGGATTATAATTTAATTGATCTTCTCGTAAAGCGTAGTTCTCCTCACAAGTCTTCTCCCGAGATCCTCTGACATCCTTCCCATCTCTTCCGGTGCGAGATATTCAGTATCGGTCG
>CAZPHR010000217.1:0-1603 GCA_964586475.1 uncultured Methanomicrobiaceae archaeon | reverse complement strand
ACCAGTAATAAATCAAGCCGTTGCAGTAAGTCGTTACTTTGCCGGTGGTGGTCAGTTTATGTTTCTCTCTCTCTCTCTCTCTCTCTCTCTTGCCACCCGTTGAGACATATTTAGCAATGTCAATCAAATTACTGCATTGGCAGTTTACCTTCAAAATCAAGATCAAGTAATCGCTAAAAACTTTGTTAATAATAGTCAAATTTAATTAAAATCATTCTTTTTGAAGAAATCGCCCGAAAAAATATAAACAATAACGCCATGATGATCAAATATAACTGATAATTATGTCCGAAGAATTTACACGAAGCCAGCGTATGCTCGGCAGTTTTGCAGCTTTTTCCGTCTGCTTACTCCTTATAGCATATTTGTTCACCCTTGTCCTGGGATTCATGTCTCTCAAATCCCCTGCAGATCCCATAGGGGATCCTTACTTTACAATCCTGGAACTGCTGATCGTTGTGATGGCTCCCTTAATGATTCTCGTCATGGTCTCAGTCCATTACAAATCCTCTCCCGGGACCAGAATGTACAGCCTCCTGGCAGTTGTGTTCATGACCATTATGGCAGTGATCACCTGCGGTGTCCATTTTGTTATTCTCACGGTGAGCAGGTCGCTTGCCAGTGACGGATTCCCCTGGACCACCCAGTTTTTCTCATTCGTGTGGCCTTCGGTCACCTATGCACTGGATATACTCGCATGGGATCTCTTCTTCGCCCTCTCAATGATCTGTGCCTCAGCTGTGTTCAGGAAAGGCAGGCTGGAGGGTGCAACCCGGGCCCTTATGATCATCAGTGGTATACTGAGTCTGGCAGGATTCATCGGCGTGGCACTTGCAGACATGAATCTTAGGAACATCGGTATCATTGGTTACGCAGTAGTCCCGATAGGGATTTTTCTCCTGCTCGGGATTGTATTCTGGCGCAGCCGGGAGGAAGTGGGCGGGTAAAAATATCGACCACGGGTGAAAAAACAGATTAGAATAACAATAATTAAAGATTATAATATTTCTGGCAATCCAAAAAAAAGATTGAAATTTTTTTTGGGAATTTTCTATTTCTGCTTAAGATAATCCGATATTCATATTTTCTGTTTAAAATTAGATCAATTCACAGATCTACCCCGGAATTACGGAGGTATAAAAAATATGTCTAATAGCCGGTTTTCACCGACAGGGTAGTATTGATATCAAGATACTGGCCGGTCCGGTCGCTGTATTGAGGCCACGTTGTCATGGAGCCGTCGTTCGGGTTGCCGGTCTTTGCAAACCGGGTCCAGGCATCCACAAGGGTGTCGCTCACAAAAGGATCAGCGTTCAGTACCGGTCCGGATCCAAAGAGCAGCAGGGCCTCGCTGCCATGGAATACCCCGTTCTCCTGACCGATCGGGCCGGGAAGAAGATAGGAGAACCTGTACAGGTACGTATCCGGGCACAGGTCTGCCATCGACCCGGCAGCAAATTTCGCAGAATCGGCAAAATCATAGCGGGTCATAACCTGGCCGAGACGGAGCTGAACTTCATCCGGAGAGCCGGCGGGGTACTGTGCAAGGACCGCGTCCGCTTCATCCCCGAAATAGTTCATGATCAGGGACTGGTATTCTGAA
>CAZPHR010000216.1:0-1652 GCA_964586475.1 uncultured Methanomicrobiaceae archaeon | reverse complement strand
AATGAAATCGAGAACCGTCGCGTAGAATGCTTCATAATATGGAACGCATTTACGGGCGATCTCGTCATAATCCTCAGCTCCTGTCATAAAAAAAAGATATTGTTCCGGAGCTTAATCAATTCGACCGTCCGGCTGATGAGCTCACATAAAGTCAGCCAGACCCAGCTGCTTCTCCGGCGGTTCGCCGAACGTGGAGAGGACAGCCATCGAGAGCACCTCAACCCTCTGCCTCGTATATTCGGATACGTTGTACTCGTCGCACATCTTCTGCGACATCTCAAGGTACTTCTTGACCGATCCCTCATGGACGGTCGGGATTACCTTATTTCCGCACCTGCACTTCCCCGATAGCGGCATTCTCCTGTACTTCGAGTTGCACTTTGTGCACCTCATCGACTGTTTTGAAAAAGAATTGAGATTGCCCATTATATCGCGTATGAAATGGGTGTTAAGCACCCTCTCGGCGACATCGCTCTCATCAACCGCACGGATAATCCTACCGAGTTCGAGCTCCGCCTCCAGTTTGTCGGTCATCGAATGGAGCGTATTGTAGGAGGATACAAGCGGCCCTGCGGATATGTCCGAGGTGTCATGAGTGAACATTATGCCCTCATACTGCCCGGGTGTTCCCAGGCGGAGGGCAACGTGATCTATCATCTTGTCAAGATCTTTGGGGTGCGTGAATTTCAGCGCCTCGAGATAGAGTTCCAGGGGATAGGAGGAACATGCATCCACATTATGGCACTCGCCATCGACCTCCGAAGGATCGATCCTGCTTGTCAGAACCAGTGGTGCATCCATCGAACCACCTCTGGTCTCCGGAAGGAAGCATTTTGAAAAGTTGATAAGGCCGTCGAGAAGGAGCATTACACAGTCCTCATCACCGTCACACTGGCCGGTGAATATGCCGTTTGCAGGAAGATTGTGATCCTGGTCAACGGTAAGGCAGAATACATAATCCTCTGCTGACTCAAGGATCTCACGTTTGACTATCCTGTCGGTGATCATCGTCGTCCCCTCGAAGACGGGGACAAAATCACCCTCCTCCAGTTCAAGGGCCTTAATCCTCCGCTGGTAGGAGAGATCGCAAACCAACATCGTATGCTCCGGGGTTACGGTGACCGATCTCCCTCTTGAGGTCTCAAAGCGGATGAGAGTGTTTGGCGATTTGTGAACAGAAACAGATGTAACGCGCTTCATCCGGACTGCTCCGGACACATCAAGCGAGTGAACCCAGAATGTCTTTTCGGGCTCGGAGTAGTATGTACCGACAAGGTCGAAGTTGGTTTCTGCAATATTGAAATTCTCCAGGACGAACTTTCGTATCGGAAGCGTCTCCCACTTCTCGTTATCAAAGACAGTAATCTCAGTCTCGCCCTGGAAGCAGTTTCTCCTCTTTGCAGCATGGAAATAGGGATGGCCATATCCAACATGAGCCTTTGAAAACCCGAGCAGTCTCACGAGAACCCCGGCACTGGTATGCGGGGCAAGGCCCAGCAGCAGGCTTCCCACGGTGTCCTCCTTCTTCTTTGCCTTCTGATGTGGTGGAAGATCATTAGACGCTGTCATTGGGCAACAGAACATTGGAAATTATCATTGCTCCATGGGTTCATTGGCCCGAAACCATGTTTACTTATTTATGTGTAGATAAG
>CAZPHR010000215.1:0-1653 GCA_964586475.1 uncultured Methanomicrobiaceae archaeon | reverse complement strand
CTGTTATAGCGAAGGAAATTCTGTCTTATACGCTCCTCATCAGACACGTAGCATGGAGTGCCGTATTGTCCGGCAAGTTCCACCGTATCGTGCTGTCCGATATAAAGATGTCCGTTTTTTATACTCAGGTGATCAGGCAGTCTCAAAAGTCAATCCTCCTCATTCTTTCCAGGGCCTCATTAATTCTGTCGACATTCCGGGTTATTGCGAATCTGACATAGCCGTCGCCGCTCTTACCAACCCCTGTCCCGGGGGTCACTACAATCCCCGCTTCATTGAGCATTTTCTGGGTAAAGCTCATTGAGTCGGGGACCTTCATCCATACGTAGAAAGTGGCCTTTGGTGCAGTGACATCAAATCCGAGGTCCTTTAATCCTGATACTAAAATATCACGTCTTTCCTGATATACCTTACATGCGTCGGCGACGCACTGCTGGGAAGAGGTGAGCGCAGTAATTGCAGCCCTCTGGATTGCATCAAATGCTCCTGAATCGACATTTGTCTTCACCCTTCCCAGACCGGATATCAGCTCTTCGCCTCCTGCAGCCATTCCGATTCTCCAGCCGGTCATATTGTAGGTCTTCGAGAGGGAATGCATCTCGATTCCGACTTCCTTTGCACCATCCGCCTGGAGGAAAGAGGGCGCCTTATAACCGTTGAATGTTATCTCAGAATATGCATTGTCATGAACTACTACGATATCGTTCTCCCTGGCAAACTCCACAACCTCGCTGAAGAAGGAGAGAGGTGCGGTTGCAGCTGTAGGGTTGTTGGGATAGCCGAGGAACATCAGCGATGCATTCTTCAGGACATCTGAAGGAATTGCATCAAGATCGGGGATGAAATCATTCTCTCCGGTAAGGGGCATATCCCAGACCTTTCCCTCCGCAAAGAGGGTTGAGGTTTTATATACCGGATAGCCGGGATCGGGAACAAGAACATATTCGCCGGGGTTGACGAATGCTTCCGGTACATGAGCAATGCCTTCCTTTGAACCGATTAGTGCGAGCACCTCAGTCTTAGGGTCCAGGTCGACGCCGAAACGGGATTTGTACCAGGAAGCAACAGCCTCGCGGTACTCGAGCATTCCTGTATAATCGGGGTAATGGTGGGTGGCGGAGTCCCTTGCCGCCTCACACAGGGAGTCGACGATATGGGAAGGTGTCGGGAGATCAGGATCACCGACGCCAAAATCAATGATATCCACGCCTTCTGCCCTCTTTTCGGCCTTCAGTTTGTCTATTTGTGCAAAAAGATATGGAGGTAAATTATCAAGACGTTTTGCGTACATTGCGAGAAAAGTTGGCTTTTATGTCTATTAATATCACTGGAGAGACAGGCCGCCAGCACAAAATCTTTCATTCCGCGTATCTTATGATTTGTTATCAGATGAACAGATGCGTAAATAAACTCTGCCCGGAAATTATCAACCCGGAGATAACACCCGAAGAAGCCATCGAATATATATTTAAAAAATCGTCTGAAGTGTACGAGATGCCGGAACATTATACAATCAAAGGTGTCAGTATACTCGGAGAACCCCCCCTGTATGTAGGATTCCTGAAAAAGAAAAAGGAAATTCTCTTTTATTTTAAAAAGCCCTGTTATAGTACGATGCTGCTTAAGACAAAGGGATCGGAAGAGGAGTTTGAA
>CAZPHR010000214.1:0-1674 GCA_964586475.1 uncultured Methanomicrobiaceae archaeon | reverse complement strand
GTAGATACACATGTAAAAAGGGTCTCATTTCGTATCGGGATGACTGATAATACGAATCCCGACAAAATAGAAAAGGATCTGACAGAACTCCTGCCAAAATATTCATGGGGAAAGATGAATTTCCTGTTGATTTCACACGGGCGGGAAGTCTGCAATGCAAGGAAGCCCGCCTGCGATAATTGCTGTATTAAGAATTATTGCAGATATTTTAAAGAAAATAATTAATTTTGAATATTGCCGGTTTCAGCTATCATCCAGGTATGCCTGGATCCTGTCGCCGACATTCTGCTCAAGGTTCCTGTACCAGAACGCATAGTCATAGCGGTGATAAACACCTTCCGGATAGGAGCCGATATCAAGCTCTTCACCTTCCGGTATGTTTGTCATAAGGGCACCGGTGGTCATGTTAATCTGCGCATCAGAGTAGTATAGGACCTCCCGCAGGAATTTGCCGGTCGAATCATCGTAGAATCTCGCTCCAAGGTTCTCAGATGCCGGGGCATAAGTGGAGTCGGTCTTCCAGTTGAGCGGATTGATGCAGTGTGCACCTTCCATAAGCATCGGGCCTCCGACCGATGTCGGGGACTGGGTATTGTACGTGACTACAACCCCGGTGTCTTTTTCACCTGTTGCGGCGGTGAGTCCCGCCTTTGCAAGATCCTCGTCGGTAACAGTGTAGCCGATCAGGTAGGCTGCCACAAGGCGTTTGCGGAGTTCCTCATCATCACCGAAGCGGTTCTTTATCAGTTCAATAAGAGCCATCGTCCCCTGGCTGTGGCCTGCGATGATGAAAGGGCGGCCCTCGTTGAGGTTCTCGACATAATACTCAAAGGCGTCCTGAACGTCTACAGCCCCCTGCTTGAATTCAGGGGTATCGGTCGCAAGTTCATCGGCGGAAGACATCGTCACACCGGTGGACATCTGCCTGTAGTAAGGGGCAAATACATTGGCATTTGATTCATATACACTTGCCTGCGCTTCAAGGATTCCCTGTGCAAGAGCCCTGTCCACATCGTCGGTGATAATCATTGAACCGGATGAATTCGCGCTGACCGTCGGATAGACATAGAAAACATCGACTCCCTTTTCTATTGCCGGGATTGAAAGCCAGTTATAGGGATCCGAATAATCAACATCCTCTTCCGGTACTTCCTGCTCAGCTGCAGGTGTTGCAGCCGGTGTGGCTGCAGGCGTATCTTTTTCTTCTGCAGTTATACTCTCTTCACCTGTACATCCTCCTGCAAAAACCAGAAAGACGGCTGTTATTAATAAAAGAATAATTAAACCGGGTTTTTTTGTTGTCATATTATTGCACCTTAAGTATCCGGATAGAATTCACCACAATCATACTTATAATTCATTATCCGACCTAAAATAGGGAATATATTATAATTTCATCTTTACCGGAAAAAAAGAGAACCTTCCGTTATGATATCAGTAAAATTATACGTATATACTGATTATCAGGAAGACAATCCCTGAGAGAAAAGCAGATGCAGGGATTGTAATAAGCCATGCCATAACAATATTCCTTACATTGTTCCACCGGACAGCAGAGGAATAACCCCTTGTCGACCCCGCACCCATTATCGAGCCGCTGATTGCGTGCGTTGTTGAAACAGGAACCCCGAATGAAGTCATCAGTGACAGAACCGCACCGCCTGCAACTGAAGC
>CAZPHR010000213.1:0-1691 GCA_964586475.1 uncultured Methanomicrobiaceae archaeon | reverse complement strand
CCGGTCTGGACGCCACCCGTCCGGGTGGCCTCGACCGGGGGAGAAAAATTCCATTTTTAAAACATCAAAAAAAGAAAATCCCCTGAGTAAAAGGGATGCCTGTCCATCCCTTTTGCGACCTATCGCTATCAGGAAGATAGTCACAGAGAGAGGGACTTGTTTCCCATCTCTCTAAAAGTGATAAAATTCTTCTCTCTGCCAAAAAAACATCGGGAGGTTATAATAGCAACCAAAAATAATAGCATTTTACATGAATTTCAAAAAAAAATCAGGTGACCCGGCATGATGCGCTGGCTTCTCCTGTCCGTAGGAATCCTCACAGAACTCTGCGGTTCGACCTGCATGAAGCTCTCGGACGGTTTTACCAATATCTACGCATCAGTTCTGACATTCGTATTCTGGGGCATCTCATTCACGGTATTCATCTTTGCCCTAAAGGAATTTGACCTGAGTTTCGCCTACGCGATCTGGGCGGGAATGGGAATCCTGCTGGTATCGCTGATAGGGATGATCTATTTCAAAGAGCCTGCCGGTTCAATGAAGATAATCTCGATACTTGTAATCGTCGCAGGAGTCATAATGCTGAACCTGAGTGAATTTCCTGCTAAATTGTAAAAAAGAGCCCCCGGATCTTCAGGGTTTATTTAAGACCCAATTCTTTCCTTCTTCCGTCAGGCTGTATATAATCCAGTTGCCCTGCTGTTCGCCGGTGATTAGTCCGGCCTTCTTCATTATCGAAAGGTGATAGGAGAGCCTGGAATCCCCCATGCAGAGAGCAGCCTTGATGACACAGACGCAAAGCGGCTGTATATTGAGCAATGAGAGAATCTTCAGGCGGATCGGGTCGGAAAGTGCCTGGTGAATTGTATGCTCAGCTTTGATCTTTTCATCTGCCGGAAGGAGCCTGATCAGCCCTTCAATACCGCCGTATTGCTTCAGGGATTCAGTGATCTCCTCCGGGAGAATGGCACAGTTTTCGTTGCAATAAAGATCTTTTCCCGTCATTATCCACCTGTTTCAACAAAATATGAAATACTATATGATATATAAACAGTGGTTGGACATAAACAAACGCGTTTAAAAAAATGTTGAAATGGTAAAATATATACTGGCAGCGACTATAAAATAATTCAAACAAATTTGAAATAGTTTGGAGTCCCGGAGAAACAGAGTTAATTATGAAAACCAGAGGAGAACGTAGATGATTGATCTACTTATCGGATCGCTCGTGCTCGGGTGGGAGACGCTCATAGGTTACCTTGCAGAGCATGTCCTGACCTGCCTGATACCGGCGTTCTTCATAGCCGGAGCAATTGCGGCATTTGTGAAGAAGGAGGCGATACTGAAATATTTCAGTCCCGATGCTAAGAAGAGCGTCGCGTACGGTCTCGCCTCCATCTCCGGAACAGTTCTCGCCGTCTGTTCGTGCACGATCCTGCCGATGTTCGCCGGACTCTTCAAACGTGGGAGCGGGATCGGGCCTGCAACAACCTTCCTCTACGCCGGACCGGCGATAAACATCCTCGCGATCGTCTACACCGCAAAGGTGCTCGGATTCGACCTCGGGTTCGCCAGGGCCGTATTTGCAGTCATAATGGCGATATTCATCGGCCTTATCATGGCACTCCTCTTCAGAGCGCATGATGCGGAGACGAAGAAGAAGATGGCTGCAATGCCGTCCGTCCCTGTCG
>CAZPHR010000212.1:0-1707 GCA_964586475.1 uncultured Methanomicrobiaceae archaeon | reverse complement strand
ATTTAATTGCGCGTCTGAGCGATGTTTCAAAATCCATTTGATTTCACCTGAATTTAATAAATTTTTTCTTAATTATTATTACCATCATAAATTTATGATGTTCTGTTTGCTATTAGCTTTACATCACCGGTTCCAAGCTGGATCGGTTGTCCGACAATGACATTTTCAGTAACACCTTCAAGGATGTCCTCTTCATTTGCCACAGCGGCATCGAGGAGATGGTTCACCGTAACTTCGAAAGCTGCACGTGACAACACGCTTTCCTTCTCACCGGCAATACCATGACGTCCGATCTGCTTGACTTCACCTTCCATGCACATCATATCTGCAACAAGCATTATATGACGCACATCAACCTCGATACCCTGTTCACGAAGTGTGCTCAGGGCTTCATCGATAATTGCATTTCTGCCGGCTTCAATACCAAGAACTTCAGATATTTCAGCAATGTTGTTTGTCCGGGTACGCGACGTGTCGACGCCTTCTACCTCAAATACACCTTTAAGGTTGGAGCCTTCAGTATATAGAATATACTCTCCGTTTTCCTTTCTGACAACTACACGCTCGATATCATCAATACCCTGAACAATAACGTTCCTGACATGCTCTGCAAGTGTGAAAAGATTCTGGTAACTCTCCGGATCCTTTGGATAGAAGAATAATTTAAGATGATCAGGATCGGATTCCGATTCAAAATCACGATAATGCCCGCGATCCCTGATTTTCTTTGGAGCTCTCTCCATAATTTCATCGACAGAAATTTTCCTCTTCTTGCAGACATCTTTATTGAGAACAACTTCCACATGCATGTCGACCATGTCAGTCTTGATATCGCCGAATTCATGCAGGTGCGCGGCTTCAATCTGCCAGCTCACTTCACGGGCGCGATCACGGTTGTTCGCATAATCTTCCTGAAGGAAGATGGTCATTGTCGGCGTACTTGGTGACTTTCTCGCATCCATTATCTCGATAAGACGGGGAAGACCAAGTGTAACGTTGATCTCGGCCACACCGGCGTAGTGGAAAGTACGCATTGTCATCTGTGTACCGGGTTCTCCTATGGACTGTGCCGCAATAATTCCTACAGCTTCACAGGGTTCGATACGGGTTTTTCCGTACTCCTCGAAGATTCTCTCCATAATCTCGTTGAACTGCTTTTTGGAGATCTTATGATCTGAAATGTGTTTTTTCAGGTCATTTTTTGTTTTTACCGGAAGATCTGCCTCATCAACAATTTTCTCAAATTCGGAATTCATTGTTGTCACTCCTCCTCCACGATAATACTTTCAACAATTCCCACTACATCAACGGGATCACCCATGCTGCTCTTTGCAGGATCTGTCGAGTCTTCTCCATACCTGAACTGGATAATACGTCCACCGGATGTTCTGACGGTTCCGTCATAACCAACCTTCAGATCCTGAAGTGCATTGATCATACGCCTCTGCAGGTAACCGCTCTGAGATGTACGGACAGCTGTATCTACAAGACCCTCACGTCCTCCGATAGCATGGAAGAAGAATTCTGTAGGGGTGAGGCCGCTCTTGTAACTGTTTCTGACGAACCCGTGTGCCTGGGCGCCACGATCTCCCTTACGGAAATGCGGAAGAGTCCTGCCTTCATAACCACGGGTAATACGCTCACCACGAACAGCCTGCTGTCCGATACAACCGGCCATCTGCGTCAGGTTCAGCATTGAACCACGGG
>CAZPHR010000211.1:0-1747 GCA_964586475.1 uncultured Methanomicrobiaceae archaeon | reverse complement strand
CGACTACGGGAATTTCGATCAGGGAGAACGGGGTCTACGGCAAGGGGGCGAGGTTTGAGATGAGGATTCCGGGAGGGATGTTCAGGCAGGGGGATTGATTTACAGATACCGGCCCCGAAGCCGGATCTCTTCCACCCTGTCGAAGACCTCGTCAGATTCATCGAAGGTCTCCGTATATCCCTCACAAAATTCCTTCCTGAGTTCATCGTGATCGGGGGCGGTGCTCTCGAGCGTCTGGAAGAAGACATGGAGATCGACTCCCCTCGACTCGATCTCGGACGAGATGTATGAAAGCCCGAAGTCTATGAGGACGCATCTTCCGTCCCTGACGATGAAGTTCGACGTCGTGAGATCCCCGTGGATGATTCCTGCCGTATGGAGCTTCCCGACGATCCGTCCTGCATCGTAGACATGATCCTGCGTAAGGTCGAGCTTGAGCATCGGCCCGTCTATTCTTTCCATAACTATCGAATCGGCGGTGACGTCCCTTATCACCGGTGTCGGGACGCCACTCCTCCTCGCCTGCGATATCAGCCTCGCTTCAGCCCTCGTCCTCTCCGCGATGAGGCGGGCGTCGAGTGCCGGGTTCCTGTATTTCTTTGATAGGCGGCGTTTGATTACATCTCCGCCCGACTCGGTCACGACCGCCTCGGCTCCCCTTGCCTGACCGTTCTCGAGGAGGTTCGCCTTTGCATACTGGAGGTCCCCGGTGTCATTCCGCCATTTGACGACCACATCGTCCGAGCGGTAGCCGGGGATTACGGCCGATTCTGCCACGGCCACGGTCTGCCCGGCCTCGAGCATGATCTTACCCGTTAGGGCGATCATTGCACCGTTGTCGCCGATGTACTTCCTTTCGGGAACGAAGAACTCTGCACCGCGTTCTTCGCACATGCACCTGAGCATCTCCTGCAGCCGGGAGTTCGCACCCACACCGCCGACAAGGAGCACCTCATCCTTTCCTGCATGGGCAAGCGCCCTTTCGGTCACCTCGACGCACATCGCAAACGCGGTCTCCTGGAATCCGGCGCATATATCCTCGAGGGGTGCGTCGCAGTCCTTTGCCGCCGACATCAGTCCTGAAAAAGCGAGGTCCATTCCCTTCACGGTATAAGGAAGCCCGACAGGGTTTCCTTCCAGTGCGAGCTTCTCTACAAGCGGCCCCCCGGGATGGGTCAGTCCCCTGCTTCTTGCAAACTTGTCTATCGCATTCCCGATCCCGATATCGAGAGTCTCCCCGAATATCCTGTAACGGGATTTTAAAAACCCGAGAACCTGCGTATTCGCACCGCTCGCGTAGAGAACTATCGGGTCTTCACACCCGCACTGCCACCGGCCGATCTCCACGTGGGCGACGCAGTGGTTGACCCCTATAAGCGGAACGTCAAGTGCCAGTGCGAGAGAACGGGCGGCTGTCCCTACCGTCCTCAGGCAAGGCCCGAGACCCGGACCCTGCGAGAATGCAACCCCGGAGATCTTCGATAAGTCCTGTCCTTCGATGACCTTCGATATGACCTCCTTCATCACAGAAGCGTGGTGCTGTGCAGCCTCCCGGGGATGGATCCCTCCATGCGGCGGGCTGTATGGTTTTGAAAAGAGAGATACTAGATCGTCTCCGAAAATAGCGGCACTGAGGTTCCACGCTGTCCCCTCAATCCCCAGAATTTGCCCGTTTTCAGGCATTTATCTCTTATTTATTGAATTCAGTATATCCGCACTTACCGCAGGAGACACGATCCTTGTGCTC
>CAZPHR010000210.1:0-1780 GCA_964586475.1 uncultured Methanomicrobiaceae archaeon | reverse complement strand
AATAGTTCCGGTATTTTTAATGGGAGGAGTCTGAAATGGCAGACAAGAAATCCCCCGCATCCGGCTGGCCAAAGATCCAGGGTGACTATCATACAGGCGATGCAAACAGCTGTGTTGTAGTAGTAACCATGGGATCGCACCTTGACGAGCAGGGCATCTGTGATGCCGGCGCTGCAATGTGCGGTTCATGCAAGACCGAGAACCTTGGTCTTGAGAAGATCGTTGCAAATGTGGTTGCGAACCCGAACATCAGGTTCATGATCACCTGCGGAACAGAAGTAAAAGGACACCTTTCAGGACAGTGCTTAAAGGCTCTCCACGCCGGCGGTGTGGAAGGCGGAAAGATTGTCGGTGCAAAGGGCGCCATTCCGTTCATCGAGAATTTGGATGACAGCGCAATCAAACGCTTCCAGGAGCAGGTTGAATTAATCGACATCATGGAGTCCGAGGACCTCGGTGCAATCAAAGCCAAGATCCAGGAATGCGTAAGCAACGACCCCGGCGCCTTTGAAGGCGATGCGATGGTCGTTGAGGTCAAGGAAGAGGAAGGCGGAGCAGGCGAAGCCGAGGGTGAGGAATCCCCTATGACAGCCGAGGTCGCACTTCTGCATGCCAGAATGAAGGTAATCCAGGAAAAGATTACCGGCATGGGTCTTCAGGACCGTTTTGCAGCTGGTGTCTACTCCGGTAAAGTGGAAGGACTCATGATCGGTCTGATCGTGTCTTTTGCCATTCTTGGCTTCCTGTTAATGGGGTGATAAGAGATGTCAGATGAAGAGAAATCAGGTCCGACAATAATAAGGACGGCAGCTATCGATGACATGGTCGCTGACATGCGCTATAAGGGACAGGTACTTGCAAGAACCAACAAGCTTGAATCAGGTGTTATGGATTCAGGTGGCGTTGGTTTCATGTTCGGTCTCTTGATCATGCTGGCTCTTACAATAGTTCCGGTATTTTTAATGGGAGGAGTCTGAAATGGCAGACAAGAAATCCCCCGCATCCGGCTGGCCAAAGATCCAGGGTGACTATCATACAGGCGATGCAAACAGCTGTGTTGTAGTAGTAACCATGGGATCGCACCTTGACGAGCAGGGCATCTGTGATGCCGGCGCTGCAATGTGCGGTTCATGCAAGACCGAGAACCTTGGTCTTGAGAAGATCGTTGCAAATGTGGTTGCGAACCCGAACATCAGGTTCATGATCACCTGCGGAACAGAAGTAAAAGGACACCTTTCAGGACAGTGCTTAAAGGCTCTCCACGCCGGCGGTGTGGAAGGCGGAAAGATTGTCGGTGCAAAGGGCGCCATTCCGTTCATCGAGAATTTGGATGACAGCGCAATCAAACGCTTCCAGGAGCAGGTTGAATTAATCGACATCATGGAGTCCGAGGACCTCGGTGCAATCAAAGCCAAGATCCAGGAATGCGTAAGCAACGACCCCGGCGCCTTTGAAGGCGATGCGATGGTCGTTGAGGTCAAGGAAGAGGAAGGCGGAGCAGGGGCAACAGTAGCCACGGCGAACCCACAGTTCCTTGAGGCAGAAGCACGTCTCAATGCAATCGAGGAGAAACTTGAATTCGTAGAAGGAGAACTTATGCAGCGCAACGGTCGTAAGATCGGACGCGATATTGGTATTCTCTACGGTCTTGTAGCAGGATTGTTTGCATTCATGATATTGATTATATTACTCTCAAAACTTATGGCGATGGTATAAGGAGGAGTGAAAAAATGTTCAAATTCGAGAAAGAACAGGCGGTATTCGACTTTAACGGTACCAA
>CAZPHR010000209.1:0-1781 GCA_964586475.1 uncultured Methanomicrobiaceae archaeon | reverse complement strand
TCAGTGAGTCAAAGGCGGATCTCACGCCCGAAATTCCACAGACACCCGTGGAGTCTGAGCCTGTTTCGGCACCTGCCGAACCTGAATTAAAAGCCGGTGAACCCGAAAAGGAGAAAGCTCCGGAGAAGGCGATCCCCGAAGACACCGGATTTACATGCTCGGCTTGCGGTATGCCGATCTCAAAGGCCGAGGAGCAGCTTTCGCAGATATTTATGGGCCGCTCGCTCTGCAAAAAATGCCTTGACGACATGCAGAAATAAGGATGAATAATCCTGACATCTACTCTTTCACACCGCCTGAAGGCATGAATTAATAGGTCTAAGATTAAAATGTCTAATATGAAGAAGAACCTGCTTATGTGGGAGGAGACGCTGTTTCGGGACCCTGAGGTATTCGAGATAGACTTCATCCCCGAGCAGTTTAATTTTCGCGATACCCAGATGAGGGAGCTCGCATTCCAGGTAAAGCCGGGCATGAAGGGTGCAAGGCCCCTCAATACCATATGCAGGGGACTCCCGGGCACGGGAAAGACCACCACAATCAAAAAGCTCTTCTCGGAGATAGAGGGAGCGACGCAGAAACTGATCCCCGTGCACGTGAACTGCCAGATTGAAAATACCAAGTTCGCCATTTTTTCAAGAATATACAGGAAACTATCCGGCCAGCAGCCGCCGGCCTCCGGGACGTCGTTTAAGACCCTGTTCGATTCGGTCTGCAAACTCATACTCGACAGGGATGCGGTGCTCCTCGTCTGCCTCGACGATGCAAACTACCTGCTGTATGAAAACGAGATCAACAAGGTTCTCTATACTCTTCTCCGTGCCCATGAATCCTATGAGGGAGTGAGAGTCGGTGTGATTACCATCATCTCGGATATGGGCGTCGATCTCATGAGGGAGGTCGACAGCAGGGTGTCATCGGTGTTCAGGCCGACTGAAATATACTTCCCCCCCTACGGTGAAGACGAGATTAAGGAGATCCTCAACCAGAGAGTGCTCCAGGGGCTCTACCCTAACGTAATCAGCGAATCGATGCTCGATCTCGTCGTTGAACAGACTGCAAACCTCGGGGACCTCAGGGTGGGGATAGATCTCCTCAAGAGAGCGACCCTATATGCAGAAAACGACGCGAGGAGAAGCCTTGAAAGGGACGATATCTGCCGCGCATACGAGATCTCGAAATACCTGCATCTCTCGCACACCGCAAAGACCCTCAGGGATGAAGAGAAAGAAGTCCTGAAAATCATTGCAGAGAACAGCATGGGCAAAAAGGAGCTCTCTGCAGGCTCTGTCTTTGAACTTATCAAGGAGAGCCGGAAGATGGGTTATACGAGATACTACGAAATCGTTAAAAAGCTGGATGCGATGAGGCTTTTAAACCTGAATTACAGGGAAGGAAGGGGCCGTACAAGATTAATCACCTTAAGATACGATCCTGACCGTGTAATCGATATTCTCAACTGATACTGCCCCAGAATCATTTAAAAAATATTATAACTTTTGCTGATTCAATGTTAGAATCAGGAGGATTATTCATGATAAGTGTTAATGAAATTGCTCTCGATCTGTTCGAGGATCTTGCGGAATTTCCGGAAGATTACAATGTAGAGTTCCACCAGCTCGACAACGGCGCACGCTTTGTTGATTGTGGTGTGAGTGCGATTGGCGGATACCAGGCAGGAAAGCGGTTTACCGAGATCTGCATGGGAGGCCTCTCGGAGATTACATTCAGGAACGGCAAAATAAACGATGTCCCTATGCCGTTCATCGATGTAAACACAG
>CAZPHR010000208.1:587-1812 GCA_964586475.1 uncultured Methanomicrobiaceae archaeon | reverse complement strand
CTGATCATTACCTTTGCCGGTGCAGCCGTGTGCAACGGCAAATGCGCCTTCTTTCTGTGCAATCTTTACGATCTCTTCTGCAATGAGCGGTCTTGCAAGTGCAGTTCCCATTGGGTATCCTTCATATGAACCGTTTGCCCTGATGGTCGGAAACAGCTGCTCCTCGACGAATCTTTCTTTTATGTCGATTGTATAGTGTTTATCGGCAATGAGCTCCCCTTTCTCTGTTGCCCTTCTGATATCATCTTCGGGCTGGCCGACATCAACTGCCACTGTAATTACTTCGTCATAGCCGTATTCCTCTTTCAACAGGGGCACACATATCGATGTATCAAGTCCGCCTGAAAAAGCCAGCACAATTTTACCTTTTCCCATTTTGTTCTCCTGAATTTTGATATGGTATGAAAATTCTCACTGAATTCCATAAATCTGCCAGGGCATTTATCTTTATTCAGAGGTGAATTCTGCCACCATAATTATTCAATAAATTATGACTTCCAACAATATAATTATGACATAAAAAAGTTGGTTTTGGTTCAGGGATTTGGAATTGCAAGTTTGGGCGGGACAAGACTGTCATAGACCACGTAGGTCCCGATTGATCCCATGTAGGATGTTGTGACCTTTACCCTGTCCTGCTGGTTTTTGGTTCCCTGGAATTCAACCTGTTCACCGACATCTGTACCGAGATCCTTCGTCTCGTGCCTTCCGTCAGGGTAGTATACATCGACTACCTGGGAATAGACGAAGTTCTGCCCGAGTCCTCCCCTGAAGATTACTGTTATTGTGCCGAAGACCTCATCCTTGTTTACCTGGACGTCAGTCTGGTACTTGTCCTCAGGCTTTGATGTAGGTCCGGGGACCATGTCAGAAGACTGTGATGTCGTCTGGACAGCCTGGGTTGTGGCCTGTGCCGTGGCAGCAGTCGTACTCTGTGTCTGACCTGTATCTGTACCCGTACAACCGGCACAGAGAATCATTGCAGCCGCCAAAACCAGAAGAATAAAAAACACTTTTGTTTTCATATTCTCAGAATTGTCTTTATATATATTTAATTATTGGGCGCCGGGATATCCCTGTGAAATTATTTTTAATATTGCACCCTGTGAATTCCGGTTTGGTCAGGATGATGAGGTTTCAGCCAGGATGGGTGGTGTTCAGCATCCTGACTATATTGGCAGGTTGAATGCGATCTCAAAATAACCGGGGGAGGGACAGAGTGAAT
>CAZPHR010000208.1:0-577 GCA_964586475.1 uncultured Methanomicrobiaceae archaeon | reverse complement strand
GTTATGGATCCTGACGATACTGGCGGGTTGAATGCGATTCCCAAAAGAACCGGGGGAAGGACAGGGTGAATGGATATGTTCTGTTATATTATACGTCAGGATTAAATGACACCTGGTCATCAATAGCTGAAAATAATTTTTCATTATTTTTTTCAATTAAAAAGAAATATATAGATCAAAATTAACTCCAGATCGTTGATAAATAGCAAATGTAAAGTTTAATATATTAACTTTATATCTTTTATTTATCGATGCATTCTGAAAACCAGGGGGCACTAATATTCTATCCTGTTTTCAGAGGAGAGAAATTATGGAGAGTAAGAAAATAACTGCAATTTCCAGAATTGCGATAGTGTCAGCAGTCTTTCTGATGCTTTCGCTTTGTATAGTACCGGCTTCTGCCGGAACCTTTTCAAGCTACAAGCAGATCTATGTCCCGGTGGAGAATGATGCGGGTGCCAGGTTTGACATCTACAATGACGACACCTATTATTACATATTCACCAAATCCGGCGGTGGTTTGAATGCAACTCATATCACGGATGATTACTCAAACCAGGACGGGGCTGTTTATACT
>CAZPHR010000207.1:0-1814 GCA_964586475.1 uncultured Methanomicrobiaceae archaeon | reverse complement strand
TAAGGTCGAGGGAGTGCATATTCTCCACTTCCGCGTCCTCGTGGATCATAATCTGATCGAGGCGAAGCCCCATATCAAAGATTACAATCTCCTTGCCGACTCTTACGGCGGTCATATTTCTGCCGACTTCATTATAACCGCCAACGGCTATTATTTCTATATCCATTTTAGTTCACCTAATTTTTATTTTATATCATCTCACCAGTCTTTCCGGTAATATAGACTCTTTTTCCGGCCAGTGCGGCACAGTTCAGGGATCCGGTCAGGTACATTGCTATGCGAAGCTCATCCTGAATCTGCCTGATCTTTTCAAACAGGGCCCCGGAACTCTCCATCGCAGGTTTGAGCAGTGGAAGTGCCATACCTCCAAGTGTTGCACCAAGAGCTATTGCCTTTGCAATATCTATCCCTGACCTCAGGCCACCCGATGCTATAACGGGTTTTCCCTCGCCACATACCTCAATAAGAGATACAACCGCCGGAATTCCCCAGTCCGAAAAGTCCCGGCCCAGGAGTCTCAGGGATTCGTCTTTTCCACGGAGTGCCTCAACAGCCGCCCATGAAGTGCCGCCAAGGCCGCCTGTATCTATGGCGGCAGCCCCGGCGGACCAGAGTTTTCCTGCAACTTCAGCAGAGATTCCTGCTCCGGTCTCCTTGACAATGACAGGATATTTTGAAGAGTTGCAGAGTTCCGATATTGCTTCGATGCACCCGGAGGAATCATGGTCTCCCTCGGGCTGGACTGCCTCCTGCAGAGGATTAAGATGTATACACAGAGCCTGTGCATCTATCATCTCAACTGCACGATCCGCCCACTCGGGCCCTTTCTCCCTGAGCTGAACAGCACCAAGATTGCCGCAGAGAAATGCACCAGGTGCAGCCTCACGGACAACAGAAAAACTGTCCTCAAGATCAGGATCTTCCAGTGCGGCTCTCTGCGAACCTACACCCATACCGATATTGAAATACTCAGCAGCCTCTCCGAGCCTGCGGTTTACCTCGGCGGTATCAGGGTGGCCCCCGGTCATAGCCGAGATGAACAAAGGAGAATCCAGCCTGTGATCAAGAAAACGGACTGCAGGATTGATCTTATCCACACTGCATTCAGGCAAAGAATTATGTACAAGCCTTACATCCTCAAAACCGCTGCTCCCTGCTTCGATATCTCCACTGCAGCATATCCTGAGATGCTCCAGTTTCCTTGAAGAGGTATACGCCGATTTGTCTGTTTTTTCACTCATCTTATTTTCCCGACTATCTCCGCCAATCCGGCGGTGCATCATATCCGACCACTCATGCCGCCCCGTATAAGCTCGTCAATGCGGACCATTATTATACAGCACGGGTTTAATTCCTGTTTTAAGGCGACACGCGGGTGCCGCCGTTATCGCGCCCGTCAAGGAAATCACTGACACGTGATACGTGGAACAGTTCGGATTCAACACCTGTTTCTGCCAGAAGGAGAAGCTCATTGATCTTGCCTCTCATGCCTCCGGTCACATCAGTGCTTCCTGATCCGCGTATTTCAAGACTGCCGGCACTCCTGTTGTTTA
The DNA here is from genome assembly GCA_964586475.1 of uncultured Methanomicrobiaceae archaeon. Taxonomy (GTDB): domain Archaea; phylum Halobacteriota; class Methanomicrobia; order Methanomicrobiales; family Methanomicrobiaceae; genus Methanolacinia. Next base: position 261 of record CAZPHR010000207.1, on the reverse strand, counting down.
TATGGCGGATTACATTTCCGTCCGGATCAAACACACCGGCAACATCTGTTGCAAGCCCGATCCTGTCAACTGCCATATTCCCTGCAAGGTAGCTGATTAGCTGATCGCCTGACACTATACAGGCGCCCTGCCCGACATCCATAACGACATCCCCGTGAAGAACAGGAATTATTCCGTTTTGAACCAGCAGTTCGACCGGTTTGCAGTCAAATGATATTAGACGTCCGTTTTTCGCAGTACATGCATCAAGCGGGTGAATGC
>CAZPHR010000206.1:1631-1860 GCA_964586475.1 uncultured Methanomicrobiaceae archaeon | reverse complement strand
GCCCGATGCTCAGTTTGCTATGCAAACTTTCGCAAAAGCGATAGCCCGGTCTGGACGCTACACTGATTGGTTCCAAAAGTCGAGATTTCATGAAATGAAGAAGTGACCGAAGTTCGTCTTAGGTTTCGAAAGGGCGACAGCCCTTCGGTTGCCTCGACCGTGAGATAAATATTTTTGGAGCAGGAGGGGATGCTCGCCCATCCCCGACTGCGACTTATCGCGATCAGAT
>CAZPHR010000206.1:0-1621 GCA_964586475.1 uncultured Methanomicrobiaceae archaeon | reverse complement strand
GAGGGGGATTCCCCCTCCCTTGTAACATTAAGGGGGGGGTTTATGTTCTGTTCAAATTTGAAAAAACTACTAAAAACTCAATAATAACAAAGTGGCATATCTGGGTTATGCAGATCGGAGTTATCGGTGCAGCAGAGTGTGACAGGGATATCGAAAAAACTGCAGAAGAGACAGGGCGTCTTATAGCCAAAAGCGGGGCAGTCCTTGTATGCGGCGGGAGAGGGGGTGTGATGGAGGCCGCCTGCAGGGGTGCCACTAAAGGTGGAGGTATGACTGCCGGAATCCTGCCTGACAGGTCCTCCGGGAATCCTCATCTCGATGTTGTCATAAGGTCAAACCTCGGAATCGCACGTAATGCCCTGGTGACAGGATCTTCAGATGCGGTTATCGCGATAGGAGGGGCATACGGGACACTGTCGGAGATTGCAATGGCACTTAAGGAGGGAACTGCCGTATTCGGCCTGGATACATGGGATATTCCCGGAATCGTAGTTTGCAAAAATCCTGAAGAGGCTGTTTCCAAAGCTGTTTTTGCCGCTGAAAACAGAGTATGATGCAGATGCTGGTTGCGATAGTCAGTTCTTCACTGGACCCTGCAGGTAAGGCAATCCGAAGGGAGATGTTGTCTTTTCTGGATTCGGATGGATCAGAAGATATTGAATACGGTTTCTATACTCTCCGTTTTTTTGAGACGAAAGATCGGCTGATATTTGAGAATTCCCTTGATGAAAGAACCGGTGCGGACCTGATAATTTTCATCTCCCGGCATACGAGTAAAAATCCATTTCCTGCTCTTACCGTTCATGTTACGGGAAATTATGGCGATGCTGCACTTGGGGGAGATCCCCGTTCTCTTGCCGCAGCAGCACCGGAATGGATGCATGCCGTTTTGAATGAGCTGAATAAAAGAGCGCCTGAAGGCTATAAGGTCTCTTATGAGGTGACACATCACGGTCCTACCGACCTGAAGACCCCGTCATTCTTTGTTGAGATTGGAAGTACCGAAGTAGAGTGGGCTGATGAAAACGCTGCAAAAGCTGTTTCGTCTTCACTTTTTGAAGTACTTTCAGGAGAAAGGCAGGGGATTGTAAGGATGATGGGATTCGGTGGCAATCATTATGCAGCAAGGGAGACTGAAACGGCCCTGAATTCCCACGCAGCATTCGGGCATATCGTCCATACCAGGGATATTCCCCTTATTGATGATTCGATGATCTCCCTGATGGCTGAAAGAACAGCTGCAGATGCAGCATACCTTGATAAAAAAGCGCTGAAAGGCGAAGATACCAGGAGAATTGAAGAAATATTGTCTAAAAAGGGACTGCCTGTCCTTTCGGAAGGGGAGCTGCGATCAATTTCAGGTCTGGGGTGGGAGACATTTCTTGAGATTCGCAGTATGGCAGAAGAACTGGTGCCCGGAGGCCGTGTAGAGATTAAGGATCTGACCGGAAAAGGAGCGCCGGAGGCTGTTACTGTTGACCGTGAGCTGATCAGTGAGGCGATAAAGGCAGATAAAGAGGATTTTTTCAGGTCTGTTGGAGAATTACCTGTTGCCTGCCTGTTTTCCCGTGAAGGGATTCTTCAGCCAATTTTTATCACTTATAAAGAAAATAGAGTACAC
>CAZPHR010000205.1:0-1871 GCA_964586475.1 uncultured Methanomicrobiaceae archaeon | reverse complement strand
ATCTCGCCCATCAGTTTGACCGCATCCATGTTGATCCCGGTCTTCGTGGAGCCGATATTCACCGAACTGCATACCCTTTCGGTCAAGGAGAGAGCCTCAGGGATTGAGCGGATGAGATTTTCGTCGGTCGGGGTCATACCCTTCGAGACGATGGCAGAATATCCGCCGAGGAAGTTGACACCGGTATCCCTCGCGGCTTTGTCCAGCGTCTTTGCGACCGATAAGAAATCCTCCTGGGATTTGCAGGCCTGCCCGGCGACAAGGGCGATTGGGGTGACGGATATTCTCTTGTTTACTATAGGAATCCCATACTCTAGCTCGATCTCCCTCCCGGTTGAAACAAGGTCCTTTGCCAGCCGGGTGATCTTATCGTATATATTCCGGTTAAGGGCATCGAGGTCCGAATTACAGCAGTCGAGAAGGCTGATCCCGAGGGTGATGGTCCTGACATCAAGCATCTCCTGCTCGATCATCTTGTTGGTCTCGATTACCTCAAGGTCGTTTATCATGGAAATCCCCATCAGATACGGTGCATCTTCGTAAAGATATCCTCGCGCTGGCACCGGATCTTAACACCGATCTCGTCGCCAAGCTTCTCCATCTCGGTCACCATTTCGCCGAAAGGCTTCGAAGAGCCGCTCGTGTCGGCGATCATCATCATATTGAAGTATCCCTGGACTATCGTCTGCGAGATGTCCTCGAGGTATGTGCAGACCTTCGCGATTATTCCCACCGTGTCCTTTCCGACGACGGTAATTATTGTCTTGCTCATGCTCTCTCCCATTCTTCCATAATTATTGGCACTCTTCAGGCATTAATCCAATTAAAGAGGATATGCGTAATGTATAAAATTATCCTTCCAAAAAAAGAAAAAATGAAAGATTATAATCCCGCTACTCTTTACAGTGCATCTTTAAAAATCCGATAATCTGTTCCTGCACAAGGTGTGCATCAGGCGATATCCATACACCGAAATGTGAGCCCCCGGGAATCCAGATATTTTCCGCATCCGGTATAGTGTCACAGGCATGGACAGCCTGATAGAACAGAAGGTTGTCGTGTGTACCATGGACGATAAGCGACGGACACCGGATCCTTTCAATCGGCATATCTGAAAGGTGGGTAAACTGCTCTATATCATTCTCCACACCATCTTTTCGTTTAGAATAATCCGACATGGAGCGAATAATCCTGAGCAGCATTCCCATCTGTGCAGGATCCTTCATCGCCACTTCGACCTGCTCATCGATCTCTTCCGAAGTCAGCACGGAGTTTGATTTGATGAGTTCATGCATAGTCTTTTTCGGGAAATGCTTAGAGAAGAAGCTGAAGAGTGACTGCCCGGGTGCACTAAGATACAGTGCTTCGGATAATGCATTGAAGTCGGCCGGCATCCGGCACCTTAATGCGATGGAATCTATGGCAACAAGTGCCGATATCCTGTCAGGGTGCCTGATGGCAAACTCATAGCCGGGCGGACCGCCCCCCGACATGGTTACGACAGCGGCCTTGTTTATATCAAGTTCGTCAAGGAGGGCGGCAAATGCGTCCGCCATTTCAGGATAGGTCTTTCCGGTTGAAAGAGGTGTTCCAAGATATCCGGGGCGGCTCGGGGCGAGCAGCCTGAAGCCAGCATCAGAAATCCAGTCGTACCCGAAGAGCCCCTGGTCATACCCGCCGGGCATCCCGTGAAGGCCAAGAACCACAGGGCCATCGCCCATAAAGGCATATTCCATCGTGCCCTTCACGGTTTCAACAGTCTCCTTCATCGCCACCAGTTCATCTTCCCTGGTGAACTCCTCCTTCAGCCATTTTTTATAGTCTGATCCATGTATATTTTCGGCGGCATTCTCAGGCATAAAAGTGAATTG
>CAZPHR010000204.1:0-1887 GCA_964586475.1 uncultured Methanomicrobiaceae archaeon | reverse complement strand
AGATGCTCGTATCCCCGTCAGGTGATGTCGTAATCACGAACGACGGTGCAACAATCCTTCATGAGATCTCGGTCGAACACCCTGCAGCAAAGATGATGATCTCGGTCGCAGAGGCCCAGGACGATGAAGTCGGCGACGGTACGACGACATCCTGTATTCTCATCGGCGAACTGATGGAAGAGGCAAACAGGCTTCTTGCAAAGGGAATTCACCCTACCATCATCGCAAAGGGATACACTCTTGCAATGGAGAAGGCCCTTGAGATCCTCAATGAAAATGCAATTGTTTCGAAGGGCGAGGACAGGGATCTTCTTGTAAAGGTCTCAAACACGGCAGTAACAGGCAAGTCAATCGAGATGATGAAAGACATCATCTCAGCCATTGTAGTAGATGCTGTTCTTGCAGTTGCAGAGAAGGACGGGGAAGGGAACTACATCGTCAATGAGGATGATGTAAGGATCAAAACAGTCATCGGTGACAGCCTTGAGGAGGCAGAGCTCCTTAAGGGATTCATGATCGACAAGACCCGCTGCGATGAGGGAATGCCAAAGAAGGTCTCAAACGCAAAGGTTGCTCTCCTCAGCCAGCCTCTCGAGATAAAGAAGACCGAGACAAAGGCAAAGATCAAGATTACCTCATCCGAACAGATGGAGGCATTCTCCGAGAGTGAGAAGGACAAACTGAAGGAGCTTGCAGACAAGATTGTCGCATCCGGCGCAAACCTGGTTCTCTGCCAGAAGGGAATCGCCGATGCAGTACAGTACCACCTCTCGCACGCCGGAATCCTTGCAATCCAGGACGTTCCCGAGAAGGACATGAAGGCATTCTCAAGAGCACTCCACGGGACGGTTGTCAACTCCGTAACCGATCTCGAAGAATCGGTCCTTGGAAATGCAGAGAATGTGGAAGAGATGAAGGATATCAAAGCGACAAAGTTCACAGGCTGCAAAAACGGCAAAATCGTCACAATACTCCTCAAGGGTTCAAACCAGATATATGTCGACGAGCTTGAGCGTGCGGCCTACGATGCGGCACGTGTAGTAATGGATGCACTTGAGGACGGAAAATATGTCGTCGGTGCAGCAGCAGTCGATACCGAACTCAACCTTGGCCTCCGTACATACGCAGCCACAATCGGCGGAAGGATTCAGCTTGCAATCGAGGCATTCGCAAATATATTCGAGGCAATACCAAACACTCTTGCAGAGAACTCAGGACTTGACCCGATCGACACTCTTGTCGACCTGAAGTCAGCCCATGCAAACGGCGAGAAATACGCAGGAATCAATGTATTCACAGGAAAAGTCCAGAATATGTATGACGAAGGCGTAATCGAGCCGATGCGTGTCAAGAGACAGGCAATCCAGAGTGCAGCAGAGACAGCAGCCCTGCTCATCAGGGTTGACGATATGATGATTGCAAAATCATCACACTAAATCCAAAAATCTTTTTTCGCATTATCATTACATCACTGCAACGACAGACCGCACGGGCAGCGGAGCGGATTGTGTAAATTAAAAAGGTGATTCTTTTGGGCAGTATTATTTCCGCCCGTGATCCCACCAGTCGGGATGCCACGGGGAAGAAAAAAGGGAAAATCAGAAACTAAAAAATGATAATTCAGAAGTAAGACCCGCCCTTCTCAAAGGCCTCCCGTCTCTCCCGGGCCATCCTGTGGAGTTCATCTTCAATAACAGGCTCGCCAAGAACGTAGCCCTTCCACATATCCGTGTAAGGCTCTTCAGGAACGACGATTATCCCTTTGTTCTCCGAAACCCGGTCAAGGATCAATGATGCCGCCTTATCAGCAGGGTATGCATCATCCGGTATCCTGAGTTCTCCTTTTCGATCACGGGAGATACGGTAGCAACGCGACCTTCAAATACT
>CAZPHR010000203.1:0-1903 GCA_964586475.1 uncultured Methanomicrobiaceae archaeon | reverse complement strand
GTTCTGCAACAGGTAACCCGTTCTACGGAAAAGAGCGCCAGTACCAGTCGCAGAAATTCGGTGCAGGTGTACCGATCTCGGCATCAGGTAACATTGTCCGCTACGCAGAGGCAGGACAGCGCAGTTCACTCGACAACGGATGGTTCACATCCAAACTCGGAGGTCCCGCATCCGGTGTCTGTTTCGGACTTATTGTGTTCTTTGAGCTGTGGCGTACAATCTTCTTCGAAGAGTTCGCAAACGGCTGGGGAGCTGTTATCGCCGGTGTAGTTCTGATTCTCATATTCATGATTATCGACAGGTACATCGAGGTCTGGGCCCGCAAGACATACGGTCCATACAAAGAGGAAACAGCAGAAGTAGCAGAGGAGGCAGCTTAATATGAGTGCACTTGGCGGCGCAGCTGCCGGCGGAGAGGGAATGACCCCTGTCGGCATCGTTGTCGGAATAATCATTCTGCTTGCATCTCTTGGCGTAATGTACGTAATCGCACCAGGATTTGCATTCATGTCACTTATATGGGTGATCATCGGCGGTCTTCTCGTCGGATTCGGAGTTCACTTCGTTCCGGTCGGAGGAGCACCTGCAGCAATGGGTCAGGCACCTGGTATTGCAACCGGTGTTACCATGCTTGCAGCCGGTGCCGGTCTTGCCGGTCTCTTTGGTGGAGCATGGGCAGCTGAACTCGGGTTCGGCGTTGCACTCGCCGGCGGAGCAATCGGCGGCGGACTCATGATGGCAGTCACATGTCTCATGGTAAACATCATCTACGTCTGGGGTATGGGTGTCCCTGCAGCATCAGGTAAGGTTGCAAAGGACCCGATTACAGGCGATACCTTTGAGGCATACAAGTCCCAGGGTACCGAGGGTCACGGACTTCCGTTCATCTCATACGTTGGCGGTGTCATCGGTGGATGTCTCGGTGGTCTTGGCGGTACGCTCATCTACATCGAGCTTCTCGGAGTATATGAGGAGTTCCTGCCTGCAGCACTTAACGCTGAGCCGGTGGAAATCCTTCCAATCGCGGTTGGCATTGCAGGTATCATTGCAGTGGGTATGTTCCTTGTAAACGCTGTTATCGCAGCATACAACATTACAGGTACAATCGAAGGTCCACACGACCCGAAGTTCAAGAGATTCCCCCGTGCAATTGTAGGATGTGCAGTGGCTTCAGCAATCTGCGGACTGCTGGCAATAATTCTGGCGGTAATGTGAGGTGTATAAAATATGTCAGTAGCAATTACAGCATCTGAAGGCGGAATGCCTCACAACAAGGTTCTTGCAATAGGCCTTGTCGGTGCATTGGTATGCCTATATCTCACCTATGCAAATACAATGATGGCCCAGCCGATATTCTCATTCTTCGGCGGACTTGCAGCTGTGCTTGCCCTCTGGTGGGGTACAGATACGATTAAGCATCTTTGCAGTTACGGTCTTGGAACCGGTGTTCCGTCAGCAGGTATGATAGCACTTGGTTCAGGAGTTATCGCAATGATTCTCGGAAGTAAGCTCAGTGCAATGGGCTTTGTATCCACATCACTGATTATCCCAATCGGAACTGTAATCATTGCAGCAATTCTTGGAATTATTCTCGGTTTCATCTCTGATAAAATCGTCAACATGAACATTCCTGTTCTGATGGTTTCACTTGCCGAACTTTGTATGGTCGGTGCAATCACCATCATGGGCTTAACGACCATGGCCACAGGTTAATTCGTATTTGCAGACCTTGTAACCGGTTCAACAACAGTATTTGGAATGGAGATAGCAAACTACAATGCCTCATTCATTGGCGGCGGAGTTATTGCAGTAGTCTTCATGCTCGGCGCGATTGGTGTTCAGCATGCATTCAATGCATGTCTGGGGCCGAACGAGTCACAGGACAGGACACTCATGCTTGCAG
>CAZPHR010000202.1:906-1946 GCA_964586475.1 uncultured Methanomicrobiaceae archaeon | reverse complement strand
CCCCTGACTTTTAGCTTAGGAGGCTAACGCCATATCCAGGCTAGGCCACAAGCCCTTTAAAACTGCTTTAATAAATAAGACTGTATAAGCTATAAGATTTCCTGATACAAAGATTAAGGGAAAGGGCTTACACCATACCCATGAAAATCCGTTTTGCAGGTATTTTAATATGAAACTCATCGAAATAAAGGAGGGAAAGACCAGGTTCCTGATTCCGGAGCAGGAGGAAGGCCACAATTTCCCGCCGGGGAGCGCACCGGTATTTTTCAACAGGAGAATGGCAATTAACAGGGATCTCACGGTGCTCCTTTTAAAGTGCATAGAACCGGAGACCTACCTTGACGCGATGGGTGCAACAGGGGCAAGAGGGCTCCGTGTATTTAACGAATGCGGGATTAAGGCCACAATCTGCGACAAGGATTCTGACGCAATAAGCCTCATCAAATACAACCGGGACTCCTGCTGTAAGGAAGTCGAAGTCGTCGAATGCGACGCAAACGTCCTGATGCACCAGAGAAGATTCGATGCGATAGATATCGATCCCTTCGGATCTCCGGCGCCGTTTATAAATTCAGCTGCAACATCAGCGAAAAAATACCTCTTCCTGACGGCAACGGATACGGCTCCTCTCTGTGGTGCAAATCAAAAGGCGGGAATCAGGAGGTATTTTTCAAAACCGCTCAACAACGAGTACCACTCTGAGACCGGCCTCCGTGTTCTTCTCGGATATGCGGCAAGGGAGTGCGCAAAATACGACAGGGGAATTCAACCACTCTTCTGCTATGCCAGAGAACACTTCGTGAGGGTCCACCTGAAGGTCACGGGAGGTGCAGGAAGGGCAGATAAAGCCCTGGATAATCTCGGCTATGTACACCACTGCAATAAGTGCGGGTTTCGGATCGAGCAGAAGGGCATTCTGCCTGAAACAATTCACTGCAGCGAATGCGGCAACAAACTCGCCATCTCGGGCCCGGTATGGCTCGGTGCAGTCAGCAATAAGGAACTCCTCGGAGAAATGCTGGAGAAACTCCCTGAAGGAG
>CAZPHR010000202.1:0-896 GCA_964586475.1 uncultured Methanomicrobiaceae archaeon | reverse complement strand
AATGAAAGGACAATAGAAAAAATCCTCTCAATATGCATGGGCGAACTCGACACATCGACTTTCTACGACTACCATGTAATGAGCAGGCTCTGGAAGGTCTCGCCGAGATCCGTTGACGAGGTTCTGGAATCCCTGAGAGAGAAAGGGTACGAGGCATCAAGAGTCCATTACTGTGGAACCGGGATCAAGACGAATGCACCGCTTGGCGCGATAAAAGAGTCGCTGACCTGATATTAATTATCAGGCCTTTGTAACAACAGTGAGGATATCGCCATCCTTCAGCTGGTGCGGGAGACTTACCCTCTGCGCATCGTGCTTAACCGACGGACCCCATACCTTTGCATACCTGAATTTTCTTACAAAATCACGGTGAAGCTTGTTGCAGACGTCCTCGACAGTTGCAGGCTTCCGGATAATGAGCGGCTCTTCCATGTCCGCCTTTCCTCCGACAGGCTTCATATATATTCTGATGAAACCGAGCTGGTCGTAGATCTCGTCCTTCAGTTTCTCTATGTTAAAACCGCTGTATGCCGAAAGCATGATCGGGGGCCTGCCAAATCTTTTGGTCACGTCCTTTACGATATCCTGCCTCGTCTCCTCATCAACCAGGTCCACCTTATTGATTGCAAAAAATGCAGGAATATACATCCTGCTGCCAAACATCGAAACAAAAAAATCATCCTGGTCGACCTCACCCCTTACAAGGACATCGGCGTTGACGATCTTGTTCTCGGCAAGTATTGCACGGATCTCTTCGAGATCAAGTCCGGAATAGCCGACAGTATTGAACCTTATACCGCCGTTTGATGATTTTTTGATTGTTATATCGGGCTTCCGTTTGCTTATACGTATACCGGCATCGTAAAGCTCGTTTATCAGGACGTCGATGTGCTTTT
>CAZPHR010000201.1:0-1967 GCA_964586475.1 uncultured Methanomicrobiaceae archaeon | reverse complement strand
TAGGAAAAGCTGTAACTGAATCCCTTGAGGACCATGCAGGACTGATAACCAGACCCGACATGACAAGGACGCTTGAAGAGCACATGGAGGATATCAAAAAGAGCAAACTGACGAAAGAATCCGTAATAAAGGAATCCAGAAATATGCTCCACCAGATATTCGAATCTCTTGAAGCCAATGAGGAGGATATCGGTACTGAAATAATGGAAAAAACAGCCGAAGAGAGAGTTATCGGCAAATGTCCGGTATGCGGCGAGAATCTTATGATCCGGACAACCCGGGGAATGGCCCAGTTCATCGGTTGTTCAGGGTACCCGGACTGCACTTTCAATATCGGTCTTCCGTCAGGGCAGTGGGGAAAGGCAATCAGGGAGAATAAAATCTGTGATGTCCACGGAATGCACTATGTCAGGCTTGTCAGGAAAGGCTCTCCCCCATGGGATATCGGCTGCCCGCTTTGCAACCATATCAGTTCAAATCTTGAAACACTGAATATGATGCCTTCAATATCCGAGGGTCTTGTTTCAAAACTTCATTCCCGTCATATATATTCGGTATATGAGATTGCAAACTATGATCCTGCAAAATTATCTGAAATCGCCGGTGTATCCCAAAAGGATTCTGAAAAAATCATCAACGAAGCAAATAATGTTCTTGAACTTTTAAGAAAGAGATCAGAACTAAAGAAGTTTGTCCGGAAGATAATCCCTCCAAAGAGAGGCAGGAGTCATGCAAAGGTAATAAATTCATTCATCGAAGCAGGGATAGAGGATCTTGGAGCACTTGCACGATCGGATAAAAAGAAACTCGAATCGATGAAACTTACTGGTGACGAGGCAGAGGCCCTGATCCATGAAGCAAGACTTGTTTACAACAAAGAACTCCTGAAACAGTGTGGTGTTCCTGCAGTGAGCCTGAAGAAATACTTTGATGCGGGCTTTACCACACCGGAAGACTTCTGCTATATCAATCCTGCATTTTTAAGCTTAAAAACAGGGCTGAATGTTGATACGGTCTTTAAGCATGCCACCAAAGTATGTGAAGCCACAGGTGTCAGGCCTCCTGAGAAAATCTCCAAAAAAGAGCTTGAATCCGGAAAAACAGAACTCCTTTCAATAGAAGGCCTTGGAGAAGGGATGCTCGAGAAGCTTTATATTGCAGGGGTAATCAATAAAAAGAAGCTTTGCAGTGCTAATCCTGAAGAACTTTCAAAGCTTACAGGCATTCCTGCAGGAAAGATAACTTATTTTCAGGAAGAATGCAAATAATTTAGTGATTTTATGATTAACAACTGGCGTGACTGGCGGCATATTACAAAACTTGACCCGGATAAATCAATCAGGCCGGGAGAAGTAGAGGATATTGCGACAAGCGGAACCGACGCCCTGATGCTTTCAGGAACACTGAATGTGACCAGAGAGAATGTTATTGAACTAAGGGAGCAGGTAAAGGAATACGGCCTTCCAATGGTTGTTGAACCGGCAGATCCCTCGGGTGTTATATTTGAGGATATCCAGGGACTTTTTGTTCCAAGCGTTCTCAATACCCCTGAGCCTGTCTGGATAATAGGAAAACATGAGTACTGGGTAAAAAACACAAAAGATATTCCCTGGGATCTTGTTGTTCCTGAAGCCTATATAGTATTAAATCCCGAATCCTCGGTTGGCAGAGTGACAAGAGCAATCTGCAACATTCCTGCCGAAGATGTCGCCGCCTATGCCACTGTTGCTGACAGGTACTTTAAATTCCCGATAGTATACATCGAATACTCCGGGACATATGGTAATCCAGATATTGTCAAAGCAGCATCCGGTGCTATAGAAGATGCCCTTCTGTATTATGGCGGAGGTATTAATTCCAAAGAGAAGGCTGCAGAGATGGCAAAGTACGCAGATACCATTGTCGTTGGAAATGCGGTATATGATAATGGTGCAGCTACACTGAAAGAAACAGTACGTGCAGTAAAA
>CAZPHR010000200.1:0-1976 GCA_964586475.1 uncultured Methanomicrobiaceae archaeon | reverse complement strand
ATTTATTGAATTCAGTATATCCGCACTTACCGCAGGAGACACGATCCTTGTGCTCTGCCATAAAGACGCCCGGGCCGCAGCGCGGGCAGTGCTTCTTTTCTGTAACGGCTTTGTCGCCCTCGACTTTGTAGTAGGTATAGCGCTTTACTCCCATCGCCTACTCCTCCGCCTTCTCTTCTGCAGGAGCTTCCTCTTCTGCCTCTTCAGGTGCCTCAGGGACATCCGGGGCGAAAGTGCTGTGCTCCACTACGTGCTCAAGCTCTATTGACTTAAGTGCTTCCGCATCTGTGTATATGCGTGCCTGTGCTGCAATCTCCTGTTTCCCAAACTCAGTTTTCAGCGAACTGAGAACACAGAGCTCGGGTTTTACATTACGAAGTGCGCAGAGTTTCCCGAGAATCTCTTTCCTTGAAGGTGTTGCGCCGTCGTATGTAAGGACAAAGTCGAGCTCAGTGCGGTTGAGAAGCTTGTTTTCTTCTTCTTTTGTAAACTCAAAGTCCATCGATATCCCTCAAATATTGTCCGCGTATTTATTTAAAACATAGCTAAAAGGAAGCACAGCAGTACCTTATTTTTCCGTAGAACTGTGTGCCTCCCGCAGGACCAAAAAAAGGGCCGACAGGAATATTCGCGGCCATAACAGGGAATGTTTATCTAATACAATTTAATTTGAGAAATATTATTTATCATTGTAAATCAACTTGAGGTTGAGGTGATGCAGAGATGTACGCAAAACTGACCGATGATAAGATCAAAAAGATCAAGGATCTCGAATCCGATCTCGGCGTCTATCTTCTTGCAGAACAGAAGTTCAAGAACTTATCCCAAGATGATCTTAAAACACTCCAGGAAATGGAAAAGAAGATGGGCGCGGTCCTTGTGGCCTATGAAGCCTGAGAACTACCTTTTTTTGGATATTTTTACACAGATTTCAATATAGCTAAGTCGATCTTAATTCATATCCTGAAAGAATTATCATGATAGAGAGAGGGGGAATCTCCCCCTCTCTGTTCCCCTTCCCCATTGGCGATAGGTCGCAAAAGGGATGGGCGAGCATCCCTTTCGTTCCGGGAAGGCCCATTCATTCTTCTAAAACCGGGTTCTCTCCCGACCGGGGCTACCCGGAGCGGTAGCGTCCAGGCTGGGCTATCGTCTTTGCGAAAGTTTGCATAGCAAAGTGAGCTGGGGCTGCCCCGCAGGGGCTTATGCCCCATTCAAATTAATAAAAAAATCATTCCCCGGAATTATCCGGTTCAAAGAGTGAAAACAGTTCTTCTGCAAGACGAACCGCCTCGTCATCGACGATCCTGACGACGACGCCCTCCCCCGGCTGGCCATAGAATACCGCCGATCCTTTGGGAAGCATCCTCACAAGCGGAATTACGGCAAGATCTTCTTCACCTTTTACAAAAACAAGTGAAGGACTCTCTTTCACGGCAACCAAAAGAGTATCAATAAGTTCCCGGGTGATCATCCCGGGAGGATTCTCCACCTCAAACCTTGCAGACGGAAGGTGCGGAGTCCTTCTGCATGGCTCACGCATTGTAATTCCGTCGATGACTGCCATCTCGGGAACGATGCCGCTTCTGACAAGGTTGTACGTGACGACATCGCCAACTGCGAAAACGGGTGCATCTCCGGCATACTCGAGCGCAGCCCGGATGTCGGTAAAGAGCCTCCCGAAAGGCTCCCTGAATCTGTCCCTGTGCTGTTCGGGAAGATACCAGTCCATCTCAGCGAACTTTAAGGGCGTACCTGCCGGGCATGTCGATATTCATCTTCTTCGCAATCTCAGAGTTCTTGGGGTCCACTATGTACAGGTACCCGGCCCAGTCCTCGCTGAGATTGGTGCTTCCGCAGGTCAGGCACGATTCGCCTTCAACCACATGGTGGCATACGCGGCATACCTTCAGGCTCTTCTTATTACGCGGCGCCATCTGCTTTTTCAGCCTCCATATCCTCTTCAAGCCACTGTC
>CAZPHR010000199.1:0-2007 GCA_964586475.1 uncultured Methanomicrobiaceae archaeon | reverse complement strand
ATGATAAGCTTTCATCGATCCTCCGCTGTAAAGTGATCCCGACCGTCGCAGTGGAGGGAAAAAATATAGACCGGATAATCCCTGCAGCGATGCAGGATTCAGTCACAATTGATCCGGGCGTACCCTATGGAAAACACATCGAGGCAGGGGTTAGGAGCCTTATAAAGATAACCGGCTGCAGCAGAATGGACGCACTCCTGGCTCTTCAGGGAATTGGAGAGGATAAGGATCTCATTGAGGCTGCAGAGACCATCGCCTCCGAGATTGAAGAAGATCACCAGATGTCAACGCACCAGATAATCGCCACCAACAGGCACAATGAGGCTGAGAGAATTGCGTCAGGGGTTATTGAGAGCAAAGGGACGGGATCAAAGAGATTATCATTTGATATTGACAGCCTTCTGACACGGGTTATTCCCGGTGTTCCCATACTTGCAGCCGTGCTCTTTTTCACACTGCTGGCGGTCTTTATCATAGGCTCATTCCTGGAAGAGACGATAGTCGGGCTTTTTGATGTATATATAATTGAGCCGATGTATTCGATAGGACTCCCGCCCTTCTGGGAGAAAATGGCTTTTTCACTCCTTATCGCTATTGAAGCCGGGCTTGGAATTGCCTTCCCGTTTGTATTCACGTTCTATATTCTGGTATCGATTCTCGAGGATTCCGGGTATATGACAAGGGGTGCCTTCCTTGCCGACAGGGCGATGCACAGGATTGGTATGCACGGACAGGCGCTGATCCCGATGATCCTCGGGTTCGGGTGCAATGTTCCGGCGATAATGAGCATCAGGCAGCTCTCGAAGAGGGAGAGGGTGATTGCATCATTCCTGATCACAATGGTCCCGTGTTCTGCAAGAACCGTGATAATTGCAGGTATCGTGGCAGTTTTCGTCGGTATTACCGCAGCCTTTTCGGTATATCTTCTTGTATTCGTTCTCATCGTTCTGACAGGCCTTGTCCTGACACGCTTTGCCCCGGGAGAGAGATACGGGATGATTCTCGAGATGTCGCCCCTCAGAAAACCGAGACCGGAACAGGTACTGAAGAGAGCGTGGCTCCACATGAAGGAGTTTCTCTTTATCGCGATGCCGCTCCTGCTTGTAAGCAGCGTATTTCTCGGGATGCTCGATTATTATGGAATTCTTGCAGAGTTCCAGAGGCTCTTCGCACCTTTCATGGAGCAGGTGCTCGGGCTTCCCGATTACGCCTCAACAGCATTGATATTCGGAATTTTCAGGAAGGAGATGGCCTTTGAGACACTTGCAGTTCTTGCAGGAACAGCCGATCTCGGGGCGGTTATGGCCGCATCCCAGCTGTATGTCTTTGCAGTGGTAAGCGTACTCTTTGTTCCGTGTGTATCGACGATAGCGGTATTGTACAGGGAGATGGGTTTAAAGATCGCTGCAATGGTCTCTTTTTACACCCTCTGCCTTGGCATGATATTCGGCGCGCTATTAAATGCAATCTTTAAATTATTGTAGATAGCCGGCTAATTCTGCAGGGAAATGCCCTGCAGTGCGTTCTTTTTTTCGTCAGGTATATTGATTATTGAGAGAATTTGTTAATAATGGAAGACAGGGTGGCAGAGGGAAGAAGAGTAAAGGTCATCGGTTGTGGCAATATCCTGATGGGAAATGATTCTGCAGGTCTTCGTGTAATAGAACTCCTGGAAGAGTCCAGTCCCTCCTTTGAATTAATTGGTGGAGGTACGGGGGTAATCGGGCGACGGCCGCTGATGGAAGATTCAGATCTTGTAAGTATCGTGGATGCAATGATAGGTATCGGCGAAAAACCCGGAGAC
The DNA here is from genome assembly GCA_964586475.1 of uncultured Methanomicrobiaceae archaeon. GTDB lineage: Archaea > Halobacteriota > Methanomicrobia > Methanomicrobiales > Methanomicrobiaceae > Methanolacinia. Next base: position 203 of record CAZPHR010000199.1, on the reverse strand, counting down.
ATTATGATATTCAATAAAACTCCTCCTTACAGGCCGTCCAAAATGTCATTTCAGGATGTCGGTGTTGCCGAGGTCATAGATATTGCAGGAGAACTGCTTCCGGATGTTGAAGTAGTTGCAATAGGTATTGAGGCCGGGAGGATAGAGGAATATAGTGATAAGGTTGATCCCGGGGTTATGGAGGGTGTCCGTAAGGCAGCTTC
>CAZPHR010000198.1:0-2021 GCA_964586475.1 uncultured Methanomicrobiaceae archaeon | reverse complement strand
TTCAGTTTAGAGGCCGCATCTATCACCTTTGCGGTCACCTGTGTGCCGCTTCTTACAAGAAGGCCGTCATAATCCGCAATTATTTTGATGAGTTCATCCTCGGATAGACCTGTATTTATATCTACTTCGCAGAAATCACGAAGGATATCTATACCTTCATCTGCCAGCGGGTCGCTGACAAGCACTTTGTATGTCACTTGGAAATCCCCGTATTTATTTCATCATCTTATATCTTGATATTTTTCTCCCTTCGCATAGTAACGATATTGGCAAACATAAATTATCCTTGTAGTTCAAGATATTTACACAACCTGTTACCGGGTGGTTTTTTAGCATGAGCAAGATGCCAGATATTCTGTGGCTAGCAGAGATAAAAAAAGAGGATATTCCGTCTGTAGGGGGAAAAGGAGCCTCCCTGGGCGAGATGACATCAGTGGGCCTTCCTGTTCCGCCCGCATTTGTCGTCACTGCACAGGCATTCAGAAAATTCCTTGTAAAGTCAGGAATTGAAGAAAAGATCTTTTCAAGGCTCAAAGATATCGATGTCGAGGATTCCGATCTTCTCGAGACTGTCGCCGCCGAGGTGAAAGAGATCGTCATGTCGGTAAAGATGCCTGAAGATATCAGGAAAGAGACGCTTTTAGCCTATGATAAAATGGGTGAAGGTGCGGTCGTTGCAGTAAGGTCAAGTGCAACCGCCGAGGATCTGCCCGATGCAAGCTTTGCAGGACAGCAGGATACCTATCTCAACATCACCGGCGAGAAGAACCTTCTTGAAGCTATACAGAAATGCTGGGCCTCCCTGTATGGTGCAAGGGCAATATACTACAGGGTCAAGCAGGGTTTCGAGCACAGCGCAGTCGATATCGCAGTAGTAATACAGAAACTCATCTATTCCGAAAAGGCCGGTGTGATGTTCTCGTCACACCCCGTTACAGGAGAACCCACAACCATCATCGAAGCATCCTGGGGTCTTGGAGAGGCGGTCGTATCCGGAATGGTCTCCCCTGACAACTACGTCTTTGACAGCCGGTCAGGGCGTGTAATAGACAGGTACATCGCGACTAAGGAGATGGAGATCCTTGCCGACGGAAGTCACGGGACAAAGGAGATGAAGGTCCCTGATGAGAGGCAGAAGATATCTGTCCTTTCAGACGCAGAGATCTCAAAGCTCGCGAAATTTGCAAAAATATCCGAGGAGCACTACGATGTTCCTCAGGATGTGGAATGGGGGATAGTGGGAGATGAGATCTATATTCTCCAGTCCCGCCCGATAACGACAATAAAAAATACAGGAATATCAAAAACGGGTGACAAAATGGAAGGAAGCGGTAAAATTATTCTGGAAGGACAGGGGGCATCCCCTGGAGTCGCCACAGGCAAAGTGGTGATCGTCAGTTCCACAAAGGACCTGAGCAAGGTCAGTACAGGAGATATAATGGTCGCAAAGATGACCAATCCTGATATGGTCCCTGCAATGAGGAAAGCCTCGGCAATAATTACGGACGAAGGCGGAATGACATGCCATGCTGCAATCGTCAGCCGTGAACTCGGAACACCTGCAACTGTCGGAACCAAAAAAGCAACAGCAATCCTTCTTGACGGACAGATTGTAACTGTAGATGGTGAAAAGGGTATCGTTTATGAGGGCGAGGTCAAAAAAAGCGAGAGCCCGGGACCAACAGGTACACCGGCAGTTGCATTCGCGGCATCCCCCATCATAACCGCCACAAGCATCAAGGTAAACGTATCCCTTCCCGAGGCTGCAAAGAGAGCCGCCGAAACAGGAGCCGACGGTGTGGGACTGCTCAGGATAGAGCACCTTATCCTCGGACTCGGAAAGACCCCGGGCTGGTTCATCAGGAACAGGAAAGAAGAAGAGTTCATCATGGAGCTCTATGGCGGCATAAAGACTGTCATGGACGAATTCCCCGGAAAGCCGGTATGGGTCAGGACTATCGATGCACCGACCGATGAATTCCGCAACATGAAGGGCGGAGAGGAAGAGCCGGAAGAGCACA
>CAZPHR010000197.1:0-2025 GCA_964586475.1 uncultured Methanomicrobiaceae archaeon | reverse complement strand
CCCAATCATTTATTGATAAAATAATGAGCGCAGATAGTATAAAAGTACTCAAAAACCTTCAATTTGACAAATCAAAATGGCTTCAGATGCCAAGGGATATTATCATCGGGCATGATGCGATAGAACAGCTGCCGGATGTATGCAGGGATTTGCGGATTGGCAGGTCTGCGCTGATAATATCCGGAAGGCATACCATGAAGGCGGCGGGAGACCGTGTTCTGGATCTTGTCGGCACAGGCGGCGGAGGTGCGGAAGTCTTCACATCCGAAACGATCTCGCTTGAAACAATAAATGAAGCCGAGGAGATTGCCAAAGGACATGATTTCATAATCGGCGTCGGTGGAGGGAAGGCCATAGACATGGCAAAAGTGGTCTCATATAATCTCGGTCTCCATTTTATCAGCGTACCAACAGCAGCCTCTCATGACGGCATTGCATCATCGAGGGCTTCTGTTCCTACAGAGAAAGGAGCCGTATCACTGGATGCGCATCCTCCTTCTGCTGTAATTGCTGATACGGGGATTATTGCAAAGGCGCCTTTCAGGCTGCTTGCATCAGGTTGTGCCGATATAATCTCAAACAGGACTGCGATACTTGACTGGGAACTGTCACACAGGCTCAGGGGCGAGTCGATCAGCGAGTATGCCGCGGCGTTGTCTGCAATGACGGCAGATATTCTACTTGAAAATGCAGGACTTATAAAACCCGGTTCCGAAGAAGCTGCCTGGATTGTAATCAAAGCACTGGTCTCTTCAGGAGTTGCCATGAGCATAGCAGGTTCATCACGCCCGGCAAGTGGCGGTGAGCATAAATTCAGCCATGCACTTGACATTCTTGCACCCGGGAGAGGACTCCACGGGGAGCAGTGCGGTATAGGTTCGATTATGACAATGTACATGCATGGCGGGGACTGGCGTGGTATCAGGGATTCCCTCAGTGCTATCGGAGCACCTGTGACACCTGCAAAGATTGGGATTGATGATGATACTGCAGTCGAGGCTCTGCTTATGGCAAGAAAGATCAGACCGGAAAGGTTCACAATTCTTGATGCCGGCATAGAGAGGGAGTGCGCTGAAAAACTTGTATCCATGCTTTACAGGGAGTGATTATATGGATGGAGAAACGGTGAGAATTACCCTAATCGGAAGTGACCTTGCAGTCGATGGACTTGAATTCGTTTACAGAGGTGAGCTTGAGGAATGTGAAGGATGCAGGATGCATAAGGTCTGCAACAACCTGACTCCCAAAAAAAGTTACAGGATAGTCGGGATAAGAAACAGTGCTGTGCATCCATGCAACATTCATCATAACGGTGTTTGTGCTGTAGAGGTTATTGATTCGCCTGTTATAGTTCTGATTGACGCAAAAAAAGCAATTCTGAACTCAGAGATCACAATGGATTATATATGTCCCGAGATAGGGTGCTCCAACTATGATCGATGTTTCCCTGAGGGTCTTGTCGAAAACGGTAAATATATTGTTACAAGGATAATAAATTCAGAAAAAGAATCATGTGAGAGAGGGAAAAGCCTGAAAAATGTCGAGCTTACTCCAAAAAACTGACCACATAAATTTTCCGGCTATACCAACCAGATATTTCTTTTTGCAATAATTCTGTTTTCAGTCAGGCTATGAATATTTTTTATTATCCTTAATTTTGGGATAAAGATTTTCGAGAATTATCTTGCTGTTCTCCTGAAAATCCCGGATTTAGTTATAGATTCTATAAATACAGCGCATTTTTTATATTTGCCTGGTTTTGATCCTGATGGATATTCAATGTCCTGAAATTTGTCATTAATAGACTTATTGGGGCGCATATGGCGGCAGGCATTGAAATACTCCTGTATTATATGTCTAAACCGGGTTTTGTCGTTCTTTTTGGTCTTAATATGAATAAACCCGATTCTTTAACCAGTCCCTGTTTCAACAGGCTTCAGGAAGTCAGATATAAAGATCACCAATAAATTACTTGACCTTGAGACGCCTAAGGGCTTTGGCGAATATAAAACTTTTTCCGGTCAA
>CAZPHR010000196.1:0-2029 GCA_964586475.1 uncultured Methanomicrobiaceae archaeon | reverse complement strand
TATTGTTTCAATAGGTATATGCTTTGTAAAATAACCAACAGATGAAATCGTAATTGAATCGCCTTGACTGGCAGGTAGCTTAAAATATCCTGTAGAATCGGTTATTGTAGCATAATTTTGACTTACATTAATAACATGGACAAAGGGCAATGGTTTATTTTTTTCAGAAACAACCTGCCCTTTACGAAGGAAAGAGGATACAGGAGGCCCAGCTTGCAAGGGCATATAATCCGGGAAAAGGTATCCGCGGGAAGATAAAATCGATGGGCCCGGTAATGATCCCGCTTGTGTCTAATGCACTGGGAAAGGCGAACGTCCTCGGGTTAACGATCGATCTCAGGGGTCTGAGGACCATGAAGAGGACGCATGCGATGGTGAAGCCTGCAGGTGCAGGTGATTACCTTCTTCTCCTGGGAATTGTTGCAGGGGCATTGGTCTTCGCCCTGTATTATGCCGGTGTTTTGGGATCTGCCTGAAGATCCGGCAGTAACTTTTTTGAAAAAAAAATCCAGGGGATTAAAAAAAGTTTTTAATTCTTCTTTGCCTCTTCGATAGACTTTTCGATATCCGCCGCACGGAATGGTTTTTTGAGTGAGGCTGAAAACCCGTATGACCGGGGATTATCCAGTGCCCCTTCGACAGAATCGCCGCTTGAAATAATCACTCTGACATCCGGGTTTATCTCTTTTATCGGGTCGACGAGCTCCCTTGCCCCGCGATCCCCGGGTATGGAGACATCGAGTATCGCGAGTGTATAGGGCGATCCTGCCTCTGCCTCCTTCCTGAAGCTTTCAAGTGCTTCTGCACCTGTACAGAAAACTGAAACTTCATCCCCTCTTTTTTTAAGGAAGAGTGACATTATCTCAAGTATTGGCTTTTCATCATCCAATATGAGAATTTTTTCTGCCATGGTTTACACTCCAGTCTCCCGTATACCGGTTTGAATTATACAATTATTGTAAACTGTAAAGTTTATGAATATTTCTTTTTAAAAAAGAGTTTGTTTTAGTCCTTTTTTGCAACCAGAACGAATGCAGCGAGGCCGAAAACAATTGAACCGATAATTGCGAATCCTGAAAGCGGAGTCGACTGTGTGGGTGTGGGTGCGGATGCAACGAGTGTTGCATGGAGCTTTTCAGTCTCGCCTGCTGCAGGGTAACCTGAGACCTGGGCTGTAAATGGTGTGTAGCCGTCTTTGCTCACCGTATATGTGGTATAGGGTGTGCCTGTTGTATAGACCTCTACTGTAAGCTCGCCGTTTGCAATCTGGCCTTTGTAATCCGAGTTGAAGTATACGTCAGCACCGTCAACGTTGCAGTATACGACATAATAGCCCTTGTCACCGCCGATTAAGGGCTCGGGGGTGGGCTGTACAGGGTTAAGTGTCGCGAATACATCCATCTCCTCTCCCATTGCGGGGTTTGTGTTGAGGTTCTCCGACCATGTCGTATAACCGGCTTTCTCAACGCTTACCGTCTTATAGGGCGTTCCTGTAGAATATACCGCCTGGGTGTAGATCCCACTGACGATCTCTCCCTTGTATTCACCGTCGAAATAAACTGATGCACCGTCGATGTTGCAGTGGACGTTGATCCATCCCTGGTCTCCGCCGATAGTGGCTGCAGATGCCGAAAGAGGCAGCATGGCGAGAATTACTGCTGCTGCCGTAAATAGAACTAACATTTTTCTCATAAAACACACTTCCAAATGTTGTAATTAAAAATGCCTTTTAATTGGTAAAATATTATTCTATTGGTTTTGCGGATTGCGGGGATGTCTGAAAAGATCTGCCCGCCTATCCCTTTTGCGACTATCGTCATCATATGGGATAATTGAGAAGGTGAGAATCCCGCTTTTTCATTTCATTAAGGATTCTTCCACTTAACGAAAAAAAACTCATCAACCAAATCCCAACGTGACGAATTTTGTCACATAATAGGTATTTAAGATCACGTCAAAAGTCATCCATGTAACATCAAAAAGGGTGTTGCAGGGGCCCCGCCGGAATCTTCCAGGAACTGACCGGACC
>CAZPHR010000195.1:0-2055 GCA_964586475.1 uncultured Methanomicrobiaceae archaeon | reverse complement strand
CAAAGAGCTCTTTTTAGTTGCGGAAAAAATACCTGGAGAATCCTCAGACAATCACAAATGATCTTTCTTTAAGGTCATCCCAGTAATCTCTTTCACATCCCCTGCAATAACCCCCGGAAAGAACTGAATCCGGATCAAATTCAGAAAGGAGTCTTTCTAAGTCGTTTTCTCCCGGATCGATTATTGTTATAGCTTTTAAGTCATACTCTGGCATTATTTCAAACAAAGAATCAAGTTTATCCGGGAAAACTGCAATTTTCTCCTGATATTCAAGGATAGAGGAAATTACTTTTGATCCACCGGAGGGTGAGAAGAGAAAAGTTTTCGGGCCAGATAATTCCTCCAGTTCAATCCTTGAAAATCTGTCTGAAATCAATATATGTCCTTTAATACCACAATCTCTCTGTTCACGCATCAGCTTTTTAAAGACCTCACACATTGCAGAGATAAAATCCTGATAATCATTGAAATAATAATCAGAGATACCAAGAGAAGAGGGTACAGGAAGCGCCATATAACACCCTTTTCTAAGTTTTCTAATTCTTTCGGCATCCCGGGACATCTCTACCGCAATGGGATATGGTTCAGAACAGAGGCCTCCGGCCTTAAGTCCTCCAATAGATTCAGAAAGCCTGTCTGAATAATATAATCCACCAGTACACGGGACATCTGCCTTTTCCTGGAAAAATAAAGAATTTTCAAGTTTATAGGTTATTAGATCACATCCTGATCCCTTCTGTTCTTTGATCCAGTTTGCAAGATCTTTGATATCAGGACCCTCCATATATTCAGACCCCAGGGATTTCAGGATTATATCAAATCTTCTCTTCATTAATAACAGATATTTATACAATTAATAGCTAAAAAATTAGGCATGACTGATTCCCCCGTTCTTGTGACCTGCGGACTTCCATATACCAATGGTCCGTGCCATATAGGTCATCTCAGAACATATGTCCCTGCTGATTTTTATGTCCGTTTTCTACGCCATTGTGGAGAAAAAGTCGTATTTGTTTGTGGTTCAGACAACCACGGAACACCTGTTGTAATCAGTTCCGAAGCAGAAGGAATCTCCCCCCGTAAACTGTGCGAGAGGTATCACACGCATTTCGATGAGACCTTCAGGAAGATGGGAGTCCTGTTTGACAGATTCGGAATGACCGATGATCCGGCAAATCACAAAAGAACAAAAGAGATCGTAACCAGCCTGATTGATAATGGTTACATATATGAAAAGACCATAAGCCAAAGCTACTGCCCTCACTGTAAAATGTTCCTGCCTGACCGGTATGTAGAAGGTGTTTGCCCTCACTGCGGAGAAAAAGCCAGGGGAGATGAATGTGATCAGGGATGTGGCAAACACCTTGAACCAGGGGAGATACTTGAACCAGTATGCAGGATATGCGGAGGAAATGCGGAACTGAGGGATCAGGACCACTTTTTCTTTAAACTTGATGAATTCAGTCACTTCTTAAAAGATTTCCTTCCCAATCTTAAAGGAACACTAAATGCAAGGAATTACGCACAGGGCTGGATTAATGAAGGACTTCATGACTGGTGCATTACAAGAACTCTCGACTGGGGTGTGAAATTTCCGGGAAGGGATGATCTTGTGGTATACGTCTGGGTCGATGCACCCATAGGATATATGGCATTCACCGAGGAATGGGCCGGGGAAAAAGCCGAAGACTGGGAACAGTTCTGGAAAGGTAATGCCCCAATAACTCATTTTATCGGGCAGGATATAATATATCACCACTGTATATTCTGGCCGGCTCTTCTAAAAGGGGCAGGATATTCGACACCAGATTCCGTTGTTGCCAGCGGGATGGTAAAGATCGACGATAAAAAATTTTCCAAAAGCAGGGGATATGTTGTCTGGACAAATGAGGATTATTTAGACCTCGGTCTATCCCCGGATTACCTGAGATATTATCTCCTGTCTTATACCAGCCATACAAAGGAACTAAACTTTTCATGGAGTGAGTACCAGGCAAGAGTGAACAATGAACTTGTGGATACGCTTGGAAACTGCATATACAGGACAGTTCACTT
>CAZPHR010000194.1:0-2067 GCA_964586475.1 uncultured Methanomicrobiaceae archaeon | reverse complement strand
GTCGTCGATTTTGACCCTGTAACCTGCGGCCTTCATCTCCGCTTCGATGTCCTTTGCAGCCTGTGCCACCTCTTCGGCCATCTTCTTCATGATGATCGGGACGATGACGATCTGGACCGGGGCGAGAGCGGGCGGGAGAACAAGTCCCTTGTCGTCGCCATGAACCGAGATAAGAGCCGCAATGCACCTCTCCGAGATCCCGTAGCATGTCTGGAACGCAAGCTGCTGTTCGCCTTTCTCGTCCTCGAAACTGATATCGAATGTTTTTGCGAAATTATCGCCCAGATGGTGGATCGTTCCGGCCTGGAGTGTCCTTCCGTCCGGCATGATAACATCGGCTGCAAGAGTGAAGTCCGCACCGGGGAATTTGTCCCAGTCCGGCCTCTTCGACATAACGATTGGCACGCAGAGCTGATCGTAGAAATCGCGGTATATTATAGCCGCCTTTTCCACCTGATCGTTTGCATCCTCCCACGTCGCATGAACGGTGTGGGCCTCCTTAAAGGACGTTATCTCGCGAAGGCGGATCAGTGGTCGTGTGTGCTTTGTCTCGTACCTGAACGTATTGACTATCTGGTATAGTTTTATGGGAAGATCTGCATGCGATCTGACCCAGAGCGAGTACATCGGGTATATCGCGGTCTCGCTCGTCGGGCGGAGTGCCAGGGGGACGTCGAGTTTGGAAAGACCGCCGTGTGTCACCCAGTAGACCTCCTCCTCAAATCCTTTGATATGCTCCGCTTCTTTCATGAATTCATGTTCCGGGATTAAAAGCGGAAAGAGAGTCTCTTCATGATCCTTATCAAGCAGTTCCCGAAGGATGCCGTAGGTCGCCTTTCTTATTGCAAAACCGTGAGGAAACCAGACATAGAGACCTTTTACGGGGTACCTGACATCCATTATTTCGGCACGCCAGAGTATTTCATTATACCATTCGCTAAAATTGTTTTTTGAGGGTAAAGAACCGCTGTCTTCGGACATTTATCAGACTCCCTGAACTACTAGATCTATGATTTGGGGCGTAATAAATGCCTCTATTATCGCTGCAGCGGCGAGAAGAGGAAGAACTGTCATCAGGTAAAATTTCCAGAGTTTTTTCGCATATTCTGCTGCATCATCCATCTCTTTATACTCAAGCCATAAGGATTCGGCAAGTAGAAACCCGAGCCCTGCAGATATTATAAATGCCGGAATTTCAAATATGCCGTGGGGGATAATACCCGCTGCAACAGCTGCAGTTCCCTGTAATTCAATAGCATATTCTACCACAAAGCCAATAATCACCCCGTTTGCCAGGAGGACCAGCAAAGTGAGAACGCCAAAAGTTGCACCGCCTGCAAAAAGCAGAAGCGATGCCTCAAGATTATTGATGAACAGGGTCAGTGCCATAAAGGGCGGGCTTTGCTCATTTATGAAATTGAAGAGATCCTCATTTAGGGTTTGTAGGAGAATTTCAGCGCTTTCTGAGTTCTGGTTGATCGTGAGTGCTCCTATTGCGAAAAAAACCAGAAAGAGAATGAGTGAAAGAGAGATGCTGTATGAAAGTTTTTTATTAAACATAGAGTATCATCCTCACCATATCCCTGATTCCCGGAGCAAGACCCACCATTATCATTGCAAGAATTATCAGGTGGAATAGTTCCTTATTGCCTTCCTGCCTGTAAATCTGGAGGATGTATATGGCAGGTATTACAACTACCAGTTTCAGTCCGAACATTGAGAATGCAGTTCCGGTGGCTTCAATGAGTGCTGATCCCACTACATGCTGCTCGACATATGCCATTTCATGCAGGTCTATGCCGAAACTCGTTGCGCTTGCATCAAGCATATGGCCGAAGATGAGCAGTTTGTACAGGATATCGTCAACATAATCCCATTTGAGAGCATATTTGATGAATCCCCAGACTGAAATAGCTGAAGCACAGGCGACCCCGAGTATGGCAAACATAACGAAAAGGTGGATCTGGGGGTATGCCACTCCAGACCAAAACAGAGTGAGAAGAGTGAGCGCGCATGCGAGTATGCCGCCGGCTGCGCACAAATCAACGGCGTTCACGCCTTTATGCG
>CAZPHR010000193.1:0-2153 GCA_964586475.1 uncultured Methanomicrobiaceae archaeon | reverse complement strand
ATCAGCCCGAACCCGGATGCCTGTGCAGATGCGGTATCCGTTGCATATTTTACAAGGACACTGGAATCACCGGCCGGATCTATGCCGCTGGTCATAAATCCACCGTCGGATGTCGTAATGAAAGCTGTCATCTCCAGATCCCCGAGGCTCTTCTCCCAGAGCAATATCCCGGAGAGATCTGTCCTCAGTATCTTATATTCGTCAGGTTCAGGAGATTCGCCAAGAATAAGACCTGAAAGATAGTACCCTCCGTCCCCGGCATTTGTGATATGGAAGAGATATGAAACGAACTCATTGTAGTATTTAGAGCCTGTAACCTCTCCTTCGGGGTTTGTGAACATTACCGAAGGCATGAACAGTGTTGAATTATCAGGACCAACAGGCAGCTGGAGTCTTGTAACAGCATACCCGCCCGAAGGTCTGCAGACGACCGAAACAATCATCCCCGAAGATTCTTCCGAATACTGCCTTGCCCATCAGAAAACCGCGATAGTCTGAAATCATGAATATGGGATCGATATAACCCGCAATTATGAATCCTCCCTCCGGATCGTTCTGCACGGATCTGATTACGTACTGGCCGCCGCCTTCGGGATCACTGAAGGTCCTGTTCCATGACTCCGTTCCTGCAGGAGAAACCTCTGTCAGGAATCCCTGGATGAAGGTTCCTGCCATGACAGCTGATCCGTCCGGGGCAACCTCAACCGAATAAACCCTGCCAAAGGGCTGGTGGAACTCCCACTCGAATTCTGCCTCATCTGTAATCTTTACAATATCTTCGCCGTCTGCAAAGAGAATCAGACCGCCTGCAGGCGATTCCTGGATCAGCTTAATGCTGCCATTCGCATCGCTTCCCGGAATATTCTTCTTCCAGAGGATGTTTCCCTCCCCGTCAAGTCTCATAACAAGCCTGCCCTCCGGGCCCGCCCCGGCTGCATAATATCCACCGGCGGAGGATTCACATACAGACAGTATCTCGCCCTCTGCAGACGGATATTCTTCAATCCACTCCACTTCAGGGCCCTGTGAGGATCCGGCGGCAGAAGATGCCTGCACCACAGAGAGGAGTGCAAAAATAATCATCAGCGTGAGGATTATCCCTCGCGAACAACGGTTCATATACCTATTTCATCGTTTATTCGATTTAGAATTTATTAAAAGACCACCTTGCGGCTCAGCTGCCCGGATCTTTCCGATGATGTACCGTGTAAAATAATATGTAGGAATGTCATAGAATAGCATACTATGATAAAGGTTGCTGTAAACGGATTCGGGACCATCGGAAAGAGGGTCGCCGATGCCGTATCCGCACAGACGGACATGGAGATTGTCGGAGTATCCAAGACCAGACCAAGCCATGAGGCAATGATTGCACAAAAACGCGGTTACCCGCTTTATATCGCAGATATCTCGAAGAAGGACCAGTTTGAAAAAGCAGGAATGAAGGTCGCCGGAAGTGTCGAGGAGATGATACAGGCCGCAGATATCATTATCGACGCCACACCAGGCGGAGTCGGAGCCGGGAACAGGGCAATGTACGAGAAGTTCGGGAAGATGGCAATCTGGCAGGGTGGAGAGGATCACAGTGTTGCAGGGTTCTCATTCAATTCGTCATGCAACTTTGCGGATGCAAGGGGGCGCCAGTTTGCACGTGTGGTCTCGTGCAATACGACAGGCCTCTGCCGCATAATAAAGCTCGCTGACGAGGCATACGGGGTAAAAAAGGTCAGGGCGACGATGATAAGGAGAGGAGCCGACCCCGGGGATGCAAAACGCGGCCCGGTCGATGCTATCGTCTTAAATCCTGTCACCATCCCATCCCATCACGGTCCGGACGTGCAGACGGTTCTTCCGGATATCGACATAGTGACTATGGCAATGATCGTTCCTACGACATTCATGCACATGCATGTCGTCCAGATGGATCTTGCAAATGTCGGGGATAAGGACAAAATTCTCAGGCTCATTGCAGATAATCCAAGAATCGGTCTTGTAAAGGGATATACGGGGATAAAGAGCACAGCCGAACTGAAGGAGTACGCATCTGATCTCGGACGGCCCAGGTCTGATCTCTGGGAGTCATGCATCTTTGAGGACTCCTTATCCATCGTCGACGGAAAGGAGCTCTATCTCTTCCAGGCGATACACCAGGA
>CAZPHR010000192.1:0-2172 GCA_964586475.1 uncultured Methanomicrobiaceae archaeon | reverse complement strand
TCAAAAAAAAGCAAAAAAAAAATATTTATTTAGCTCTGAGCAATAATCTGAGTTTTTCCGTCATTGAATGTAGCATTCAGGATAACAGATTCGCCACCTTTCGGGAATGTTGTGGTGAGTTTCTGTCCGACTGCAGGGACACCTGTCCATGTAACTGGTGCACCAGATCCGTTATCTGCTGCCATGGTTGAGATCCTGTCAAGATCGCTACCTGAGAATACTGTAAATTCAACATATCCTGAGGATGTGGTTCCTACTTTAACATTAACATCATTTTTTCCACTGCTCTCAAGGTCTCCTGCGAGTCCGAATACAAACACAGCAATTACAGCTGCGAGAATAACTGTGATTGCCACCATAAGGATAACACCAATAACCGGTGATACACCCTCTTCATCTCTCATAAATTTCATTTATTTCACCTCATAAAAACCCGAAACCAGTTTGTCGATTTACGGATTGACAATACTAATTTTCGCTGTTGTATTTATATAGCTTTTGAGCAATTCCTAATTAAAGAACGGTTTGGATTTATTAGAATCGTATGGGAAATAAAATTCGGGTTTATGGGTATGAAAGAAGGATTTATTTCTCCGGCAAATCTTCAATACCCTGATGCCGGCAACTGATGTCTAAAAAAGGATGGTTATAATCTCGTTGTTTTCGAAGAACTGCGATCCGGGGACGATCGATTTGATTACACCCTTAAGATATGGATATGAGATAATATCCTGGTTTTCATGAATATTTTCCTTTGGGTTTCCGGTTTTCATTATGATAATCTCGGTTCTTTCATTCTCTCTTTTTGTTGAGTAATTCTGTCCTGAGATTAGTAAAATTCCTTCAATTACAGTATGGATCTCCATCCTGTCTCCAAGGCTTGCCTTTATCTCCCTGCCTTCTTCGCTGCCTATGTCATACACAATTGAACTGATCTTATCGTTGAGGTTTCTGTTGTTCTCATTTATCAGCCTGTCAAGAACCTCTTTGGAAAAGTCATGCGGCTTCCAGTTTCTTGAGATTTTTACAAATTGCCAGTCTCTTGCGAACGAACTGGTAATATTTTGCATCTTTTAACCCCTGAGTATGGAATAGATTATAACACATATACCGATGATTGCAAGGAACCTTGAGAAGATTTCTGACCAGAATACTGCAAAGGTATCCTGGAAGAACAGGTTGACAATATCGGGGAGGACTATACCGATAATAATTGTAAATACACCATACATCAGCAGAAGAATGCTCTGTTGTTTGACCAGTTTATATGCTTCATACATATAAACAATCAGAGCTCCTCCAAGTGCGAGTGTAATAATCGCAAGAAAGCTGTTTAAAACGCTAATATCCATGTAGATCGTACTCCTCAATATTCCAGAACTGTTCTTTTACCTTTTTAACGGTTAATATAGGTTTAATCTCTCTTACGCCATGCAGTTCACTCAGCGGGATCATTATGTCTCCCTTGAGTTCGGCAATCTCCGAGACCCTGACTTTTGCCAGAAAATCATTTGGTTCAAGCGTTTCGTAGACCTCGAGGACATGATCCATTCTCAGCAGGTGTTGTTCAATATTGGATTTTTCCAATGGATCAGCGGAGATTGACAGAAAAACTATGATTGAATGTTTAAAATACTCCGGATTTACGACAATAGTGAAACGCTGGATAATTCCGCTTGACTTTAACTTTTCAATTCTTTTAAAAACCGTAGATGGGGCAATATTCAGCTTTTTTCCCAAATCCGCCATGGATGTCCTGCCGTCTTTGGCAAGTTCATTTAAAATGGCATTATCTACTTTATCCAACATTTTATCAATTGATATAATTTTATGTTTGTATTGATTTAATATTTATTATTATAATTTAGTGGCTCATATGAGGGATTGACGCTCATTATTTTGCTCTTTCCTGAAATGCCCTGAGATATTGACCTCTCAATAAAACGCTTTGCCTGTGAACAGGCATCTTCAGTTTTCATTCCCGTTGCAAGAAAAGATGTAATTGCAGCTGAGAGGCAGCACCCTGTCCCGTGGACTTCAAAGGGATATCTCTTACTGCTGTATTGCGTAACTCCTGATGGAGTGATAAGGGTGTCAGTTGCACAATCTCCTTTGCCGTGACCGCCTTTGATAAGGACTGCTTTTGCACCGAGATCAAGTATCAACTCCCCT
>CAZPHR010000191.1:0-2191 GCA_964586475.1 uncultured Methanomicrobiaceae archaeon | reverse complement strand
GACCGACGAACCAGAAATATCCGTCCTCGTGCATGTATGCCTTGTCGCCGGTATAATAGAAACCGTGCTGGAAAGATTCCGCAGTAGTCTCCGGGCTTCCGAGATACTCGATAAACATCCCGACAGGTTTTGGATCGGTCTTTATGGCAATCCTGCCCACTTCACCGGTCGCAACCTGCTTTCCTTCCTCATCATGAAGCTCGATATGCCAGCCGGGGGAGGGTTTGCCCATAGAACCCGGTTTAACCTTCATCGAGGGGAAGGTGCCGAGAACGAGTGTCAGTTCAGTCTGCCCGTAACCCTCGTAGATCCTGAGTCCGGTTCCTTCTTCCCAGATCTTTATAACCTCAGGGTTCAGTGGTTCACCGGCACTGACGCAATGGCGCAGGGAGGTCAGATCAAATTTGTCAAGATCCGCCATAATCAGCATCCTGTATATGGTCGGAGGGCAACAGAATGTTGTAATCCCGTATCTCTCAAGAACAGGCAGAATTTCAGTTGCATTGAATTTTCCCCTGGTATCATAAACCACACTGCAGCAGCCCTGGATCCACGGGCCGAAGAACTTCCCCCACGAGGACTTTGCCCATCCGGTATCCGAGAGAGTCAGGTGGATATCATTCTTCTTCAGGTCAAGCCAGTATGCACCAGTCGTAATATGCCCGATTGGAAGTGCATGATCATGAAGTACCATCTTGGGTTCTCCCGTTGTGCCGGATGTAAAGTATATGACCATAGGATCGGAGGAACGTGTCTTTTCAAGACCGCTCACAGCAAGCTTGCTGGATACAGGCGCAGGATAATCGAGCTCCACAAGATAACTGATCCAGCCTTCACAGTGA
The DNA here is from genome assembly GCA_964586475.1 of uncultured Methanomicrobiaceae archaeon. GTDB lineage: Archaea > Halobacteriota > Methanomicrobia > Methanomicrobiales > Methanomicrobiaceae > Methanolacinia. The sequence continues at coordinate 1,349 of CAZPHR010000191.1, read as the reverse complement.
CCGTCGACAACAAGCCTTGATTTAAGTGACTGACACTGACTGCAGACTTCATTAACCTTTGACGTATTATCCATGTCAGCTATGATCATTTTTATGTTCGCGGCATTGATCCTGTATACAAGATCCTTTGTGGTCAGCATTGTGGGACAGGGGACGAAGATCGCACCAAGTTTTATGCATGCAACGGCAAAGAACCACCATTCAGGGACACGATGAAGCATTATTGCCACCAGATCACCCTTCTTCACACCGTATTTGAGAAGCATATTGGCCGCCTCATTTGAACGGTTCATGAGATCACGGAATGTATATATCTTCTCATCACCCGCCTGGTTGGCCCAAATCATTGCTATCTTATTCCTGTCAATCTTTGCCCATGCATCGATAACATCAAATCCGAAATTGAAAAAATCAGGTAAAGTCACCTGGAAATTATCATAAAGATCATCGTAATCGGATACATTGGGAACGTTTGCAGGTATCCTGTCGCGCAGTGAAAGTAGTTCAGACAAACCCTGGCCATCCGGCAGAATGCTCTCATCAGCCGAATTAAGACAGGCGCGGCCAATCCATTCTGAGCGTGACAAACCTTTTTTCCCCGACAATCCGTCAATTTTGCTGACAAGATTGTCATCCATCGTAACGGAGAAACGCACCATATAAATAAAATACGTGGTGCAAAGTATTTAGGTTTAATCAATAGAGCGCACCACACGGCGGCAAAAATATTATTTTTCAGATTTTTTGAATGCCTTAAATTCCCTGTCCCTGAGCTCATTTCTCTTTATCTTCCCCGAGAGAGTCTTGGGAAGATCTTCTACAAACTCTATAGCACGTGGATATTTGTAAGGAGCGGTAGTGTTCTTAACGTACTTCTGGATGTCCCGTATGAGATCCTCTGACGGTTCATAGCCCTTATTCAGGACGACAAATGCCTTGACTATCAGTCCGCGTAGTCTGTCAGGTGAACCAACGACAGCCGACTCCTGGACTGCAGGGTGCTCAAGAAGTGCGGATTCAACCTCAAATGGTCCAATCCTGTATCCGGAACTTTTTATGACATCATCATCACGCCCGACAAACCAGTAATATCCGTCCTCGTCCATGTACGCCTTGTCTCCGGTATAATAAAAGCCGTCGTGGAACGATTCGGCATTCGCCTCGGGATTATCTACATACTCGACCACCAGTCCGACAGGTCTTGGATTCAGTGATACGGCAATTCTTCCTTCTTCGTGGACACCAACCGGCCTGCCGTCATCATCATGGAGCTGGATATGCCAGCCGGGAGAGGGTTTTCCCATCGAACCGGGCTTATTTTTTATACACGGAAATGAGGAGATTGCACA
>CAZPHR010000190.1:0-2208 GCA_964586475.1 uncultured Methanomicrobiaceae archaeon | reverse complement strand
GCTTATAGGCAGGCCTGCAATTGAGATCTTCAAATCAAAAGATGCGGTTCTTCATGGAGCCGGCAGGGAAGATATCGACGCAAGGATGATTGGTACAGGCAGGCCGTTTGTAATTGAGATGGTTGAACCTAAATTAAGAACGTTCAGCCTGGAAGAACTTGAAAAAAGAATCAATGAAAGCGCCGGAGGAAGGGTTTCCGTTACAATTGATCATGTAAGTGATCGAAAAGAGGTGGAAACCCTTAAATCAGGAAAAGCTCATAAAAAGTACAGCATTCTGGTGGAAATTGAAGGCGAATTTTCGGTTGAAGACGTTAGATCAGCCTTAAAAGGCCTTCAAGGGGCTATTATCAATCAGCGCACCCCTGAAAGGGTTTCACACCGGAGGGCAGACAAGGTTCGCAAAAGACGCTGTATTGATATCGAATGCAAAGATATGGAAGACGGCAGTTTCAGGATAGAAGTCCTCGGAGATGCCGGACTCTATATAAAAGAACTGATATCCGGCGATGAAGGCAGAACCAGTCCAAGCCTTTCGGGGATCATTGGAAACCCTGCCAGGGTTAAAAGCCTGGATGTTATAATGGTTGAAAGTATTGTTCCTGAAACCAGAACAGGCGATGTTAATCAAAATAGTTAAAATTAATGGAGAATTAGAATGGCACATCACTATGGTCAGAGAAAAAAGACCCGCTATAAATACAAGAAAGATCTCAGAAGAAGAGGAATTGCACCTGTAACAGCTGTAATTCAGGAATTTGAAGAAGGGCAGAAGGTACATGTGGTAGTTGATTCCAGTGTACAGAAAGGCATGCCTCACCGCAGGTTCCATGGAAGAACCGGTCAGATTATCGGTAAACAGGGCCGTGCATGGGTTCTTGAGATCAGCGACGGCAGATCAAAGAAGATAGTTGTCGCAAGACCGCAACATCTAAAGCCACAAAAGCAGTAATCATTCATAGTGGTTGGCATGAAAGTAAAAGGGATAGAAAGCGAAGAGAGAATTACCCTTCAGGAAATGAGGGAGATGCTGCTGAAAGTCGAGGCGGACCGCCTTGAGGCCGGCAAAGAAATGTCATACGAGCTTCGCAGAAGCATTGAGCATGCCAATCATCTCTCAAAGACAAGTGCAGAAAAATCCAGGGAACTTGTCGAAAAACTCCTTTCGCTGGAAAAAATAAAGCCCGACATAGCATTCAGAATTGCAAGCATAATGCCCAAAACAAGAGATGAATTAAGGGCCATTTATGCTAAAGAGCGCTTCACCCTCTCGGGTGAGGAACTTGATGAAATACTGGATCTTGTTGAGCAGCACTTTTAATTTTTTTGGGGTGTTCCTCTATGCGTTCAGATAAAAAAGAGCTTTATGCAGTAGTTTTAGATTATCTCCCTATGGGGCACGGCGATGCCCGCCGTCCCCAGTTTAAGAAGGAGCCTCTTGTTCAGGCTGTAGGTACAGATCAGTACAAACTTCTCGAACTGGTTCCAAAAAATACCGAAGTTCAGACCGGAGAGGTTGTATACATCGGGGATAAGGAAAGAGATAAAATAGAGAGAGTAAAGCGCAGAATCGGATATGAGGAACTAACCCAGACGGCAAAGCTTGAGCTTCCATATGCGATAGAGAGTATCGTAATGAAGGATGAACAGAGATATGTTCATTTCTTCAACAAAGCTGTTCCGATTACATCTAAACAGCATATGCTTCACCTTCTTCCAGGAATCGGTAAAAAGTTGTTATGGGAAATTCTTGATGAAAGAAACAAGAAACCTTTCGAAAGCTTTTCTGATATTAGCGGAAGAATCAAAACAATCCCGCATCCGGAACAGATGGTAATCAAACGAATAATCGAAGAGATTGAAGATCCAAACATAAAATATCATCTTTTCACTTCAAAATGAGTGCACCTCATGATCAGCACTTTCTGACCGATTCAGATACGGTCAAAAAGATTGCCTGTTTTTCAGATATAAAAAATAAAACTGTCCTTGAGATCGGTCCGGGAAAAGGCATACTAACAGAGGAACTCCTCAAACAGGGAGCTGTCAGGGTCATTGCAATTTAGATCGATCCAAAGATTATTGATGTGGGTGAAAAGTATTTTGCTCTCGACACAGATGATGTAAATGTCATCATTCAGGATGGCCGCTGGGCAATGAAGAATAGCCCAAAACAATATCAGATCATCAGTGTTGATGCCTATCGCC
>CAZPHR010000189.1:0-2211 GCA_964586475.1 uncultured Methanomicrobiaceae archaeon | reverse complement strand
GTATTGCAACAGAAGATGCTCTCCTGGAAAAGATAAAGGATCATACAGAGATCCTTTCTATGGGCAGTATTTCCGGTATACCGGGGAGTATTCTTTCTGAATGTAAGGCCAGCGGCATTCCGTGTCTCGGATTTCTTGGAGAAACTGTCAACACACCTGATCCAAGAGCGGCTGTCTCTGTCCTTGAAGTACTGAATAAGGTATATGATCTGAATGTTGATGTTGAGCCTCTAATGGAGCAGGCTGAAGAGATTGAGGCGACCATGCAGAAGATGGCAGAACAGGTACAGAAAACAGAAAACGAACAGCAGGGTCCAAAGAAAGAGAACCTGCCGATGTACGGGTGAGGGTGGTAAGGATGAAAATCGCAGCACTTACAGGAATATCCCCTAATGTTATAGCAGAATTAAAAAAAGGGAAACCCAGAACTCTTGAACTTCAGAGTGCCCACAACATTATCACTCTTACGGATGTTCTTCCAGGAGATCATATATTTATGACTCATATTGATCTTGATGATATATGTTCAGGAGATCCCGGGATTATTGTCGAGGTTCTCTCTATTAAGATAAATATGAAGAGAATGGTTGAATATATCAATCCTTACTATTATGAGGAAAAGGAGAGGATGTCTGCCAGGATACAGGTAAAATATGTTGATCATACTATCGCAAAGGCTGTAGACGGGAGGAACTGGGCGAAACCGACTATTGTAGATATCCTTTCCTCAGCTGTTTTCCACGCAGGATGAAATCAGAATATATCAAAAAACACAATTACTCTTTTTATAGATTGATGCCAGAAGCATTCTTTTTTTGTCTTTTTTTTGAATATTTAAAAAAGATTAATTAACTGAACCTGCGTATAATATAGAGTAATCCTTAGGTGGGCCTGTGGCTTAGCCTGGATATAGCGCCGGGCTTCTAACCCGGATGTCGGGGGTTCGAATCCCTCCAGGCCCGTTTTTATTTTTTTGTTCGTTTTGGGTTTTTCCTGTACCCATAGTAAAGGAGGGGGAGGTTTCTTCCTCCCTGTGCCATTCCCCCTCAATAGTGACAGGTCGTCGACCGAAGGGCTGTTGCCCTTTCGAAACCCAGGGCGCGACCTTCGGTCACCTAAATCGCGATAAGTCGCCTTCGGGATGGGCGAGCATCCCTCCGGCTCCGAAAAAATATTATCGAAATTGAAGATTTCCCCCGGACGTGACTACCCGAAAGGGTAGTGCCCAGTCCGGTTTATCACCACTGCGAAAGTTTGCGTAGCAAACTGAGCATCGGGCTGCCCCGAAGGGGATTATGCCCTCATTTAAATTTAGAATTTTCAATTAGATAAATCAAAAAGGGTATTGTAAAAATTATTCTTAAAGTACTTTAGTGCCCGGAACAACGTCCCGCTTCGGGACGAGAAGTGATGCCTCCTCTCCTGCTGCAAGGATCATACCCTGAGACTCCACCCCGAAGAGTTTGGCGGGTTTTAAGTTTGTAACAACGATTACATCCGTACCGACTAGCTCTTCGGGGTTGTAGAACTTGGCGATTCCCGAGACGATCTGTCTTTTTTCATCTCCAAGATCCACCTGGATCTTCAGCAATTTGTCCGATCCTTCAATCTTTTCTGCTTCGATAATCTTAGCTGTCTTCATTTCAACCTTTGCAAATTCGTCAATTGATATCATGTAATTCTCCTTAATATTTCTGTTTTCTTTCTTTTTCGCCTCTTCGACTCTCATTTTCAGAGTTGATTCATACTCTGACAGCTGGTCGTCCTCAATCTTTTCGAATAATATGGAAGGCTCGCCCAGGACCTTATCCCCAAATCCTTCAGTTCCTTCTGAGACCGGGTGATCTGAAACAGAGTCACTATATCCAAGCTGCTCCCAGATCTTCTGTGCCTTTTCAGGAATTACTGAATCGAAGAGGATTGCAAGTGCCTTCACTATCTGTAGACAGTTGCGGATAACCTTTTCCGCACCTTCCCGGTCCTCCTTTATCATCTTCCACGGGGCATTGGACTGTATATAGGAGTTGCCGTAGGATGCAAGGGCCATTATCTCGTCGATTGCCGCCTTGAACTCATAGTCCCTGACGGAGGCTTCCGCCTATGTAAACGGTCGCAGTGTAACCTTAGATGCTCCACCTGAGATAACGGACAGCAGAACATTTGTGCCACTTCGATTTATCAGTGAGGAGCTGGGGTGCGAGGTGAGTTGGC
>CAZPHR010000188.1:1924-2231 GCA_964586475.1 uncultured Methanomicrobiaceae archaeon | reverse complement strand
CCCGGGAAGCCTCGACAAGGAGATCGTTTCTACCGAGATCGACTGTTACTGCAGTATCGGCGATATAACCGTCGATATGAACACCGAGATCAACTTTTACAACGTCTCCTGAATTAAAAACACGTTCATCTCCTGGAGAGGCAGTATCATGCGCCGCAGCTTCATTAAATGATATATTTAAGGGAAATGCAATCCCGCCGCCCATCGAGACTATCTTCTCTTCACTATCTGTGACGACACCCATTACCTTCTCCCCTCCCTATACCCTTCCTCCCGCATCTCCCCTGCACTCACTTGCAGATCTCCC
>CAZPHR010000188.1:0-1914 GCA_964586475.1 uncultured Methanomicrobiaceae archaeon | reverse complement strand
CTGGCCTTTATCGTGTGCAACCTTTTCTTTTGATATTTCTCAAGTATCTCTTCTTCAATCATAATCTGATATCCTCCGGATAATCAGTAAAACATTCAAATCCGGTCTTTGTTATCATGCCAATATCCTCAAGCCTCACACCGCCGGCCTTAGTGTAATAAAGACCCGGCTCAACGGTAACCACATTGCCTTCAAGGAGTTCTCCGCCTGAAGGCGAGAGGGAGGGTTGTTCGTGGACTGCAAGACCCACCCCGTGCCCGAGGCTGTGGATAAAACCCTCTTTTCCTGATGAATACCCGTTCTCATCAAAGAAACCAACGACGAATTCGTGTATCTCCTTCCCGCTGACCCCTTCTCTGAGTCTCTCCTTTGCAAGTGCCTTGGCCTCCCTGACACATAAATACATATCTGCAATCTCCGGATCAGGCTCACCCCTGACAACGGTCCGTGTCATATCGGAGTAATATCCGGTTCGGGAATCACAGGGGAACATATCAATCACTACAGGCTCGTTCTCAAAGATTACGCCCCTGCCGGTGCAGTGGGGGATGGCAGTCTCTCTCCCGCATGAAACAATAGTACCCCTTGCAAAAAAGCCCCTTCTAAGGAAAAAACAGTGGACTTCGTTTCGGATATAATCCGAGGTGAGCGGGTCCCCTGAGATATAGAGTTCGCCATCCCTGACATCTGCATTTTTTATCAGCGATATGGCAAACCCCATCGCCTCTTCGGTGACTTTCTGAATCCTGCGGATGTTCTCCGCCTCGGCAGGACTCTTTACTGATCTCATCTCCGAAACTATCCCCCGGTCTACCCGGGTGCTGCAGAATGATTCAATCTTTTTTGCGAGTGACACAGGAAGATCAGGAGAGAGAAGGATATCCCTGCCTGCAAGACGGCATATCGTCGCTGCTGTCGCAGTAAGTCCGTCTTTATACTCTTTGAGGTCATCGAAGAATCCGGCATCACCGCGTGTAAGTACACCGCAGCGGCATTCTTCAAGGGCACGGTCATACTCCATCTGCGGAACGACTAAAAAACCTCTTTCCCCTTTATTTTTTATGTAAACAAGGGGATCATTAACCTGAAAACCAGTCAGGTACATCATATCGGGATTAGATGAATCTGCATAGGCAACATATGCGGATGTTCCGGTTTTTCGAAGTTCTGTGTCGATGGGATCTGACGGCATGATAATACTATGAATATTTCTCTCCACATACACAAGTAATTTTACGAGATGGTGTCCAACAATTTAATGCAATGAATCCATCTGCGGAAAAAATATTCAAGATGAAATTCGCCAAACTCACGATAATGCTGAACGTGATCATAATACTTGTGGCGGTTGCCCTGCTCGCGTTCTTCGGCCTTATCCCGGTGTACAGCATGGCGATAGGCATAATATGCCTGATTTTAGCTGTTGTTATGTCCCTGTTATTCAGGAGCCATTACATAAAAGACAAAGCCTGGCTCATGGAGCAGGAATAAATTATCCGGAGACCGGGGTGTTTCATAATGTTAAATAAACTGAAGTCCGAGACAGAGATTGTCCTGAGGCATATAGAAGTGATAAAGGTCGTCATGCAGCACCAGCCGATCGGCATCCTCAAACTCTCGGAGGAGATGAACATCCCCTCACATAAGATCAGGTACTCGCTCAAGGTTCTCGAGCAGCTGGGATACATAATGGCATCACCGTCAGGTGCAGTTGCGACCCCTAAAGCGGCAGATCTTATGGAAAATCTCGACACCCAGGCGGACGAACTTATCGAACTGCTTAAAAAGATTAAGGCTGCCGCCGAGAGTTAAATCCATAATATTTAATAACGCAAAAGTCAACATTTATAGGCAATCTGAAGAGTGCCTCCATAACTCAGTTGGTAGAGTGTCTGGCTGTTAACCAGAATGTCA
>CAZPHR010000187.1:0-2231 GCA_964586475.1 uncultured Methanomicrobiaceae archaeon | reverse complement strand
GTCGATCTCCCGGTTCATTAGCGATATTTTATCCGTATCGATGATTGTCTTTTTGGTTGGTTTTGTTTGCAGCTTTGCAGGATGTTTACTGCAGGGTTCAGAGGTCACAAAGCCCGGGTGTTTGGTTGATGAGCGGGCATCCCTGTCGCTCTGGAAAATAAAGAGAATCATAAAAACCCGTATTCTATTCCGGCCGGAAGGCCGGATTATCTCCACAGCGTAAATTTCGTAGAAATTTGCGCTTATGGCTGCCCCGAAGGGGCTTACGCCCTCTTTAAAAAGTGATGATAGAATACAGGTGCATGCATTATAGAATTTTGGATGGGTGCATCTTTATAAAAAAAGTAATCAGGCAGTATTTTCTGCTGCAATCACACTGACGAGATCGTTTTTTAGATATTCATTTATAAAATAATGAACTCTGTTTCCTTTTCTTTCTTTTCGGATAATATTGTCACCGATTAAACCCGAGATATACCAGCTTATCGAAGGTGCCGATATTTGTATTATCTCGCTGATTTCTTTTCGTGTAATTCCTGGATTGTCATTTATTAATTCAATTATGTGTTTTTCTGTCGGATTTTTGGAATGGATATATAACAGCTTTTCTTCGGATGAATAGGTATCTGAATTCTTAAAATATCCTTTTCCTCTTGAAGTCTGCCTGAATATAATCATATTATAACTCAGAAGCTTTTTTACATGGTATTCTGTGTTCTTATTTGTCAATCCTGTCGATTTTTCAATATCTGAGAGCTGGATTCCCGGGTTTTCCAGTATTGTATCATATATATTCCTGCGGGATTCGTTCTCCAGGATATTTTTCTTTTTTATTTTGGAAAGGCCATATAAATACGGAATTTTCCCTGATAAAAATAATTTACCAGGATGAATAATGAATGAGATTAGTCCTATAACAAGAAGGATAAGGATGATCGTTATCGGAAGTTCCCAGTAATCTATTTTCTCCGGTCCGGGGCCTTGCAGGAAGTCATAATCGCCCGATAGATCTCCGAAATAGATATTTGTATAATCAGGCGAAATTCCATACGCCGGTTCGACGACATATCCTCCTGTTTCTATTGCTGAGACGCCTCCGATCAACCCTGTAATAGTTATAAGCAGAAAAAATACTGTAGTCAGTATCAATGTAATTTTTCTTTCCCCGTCTATCATGCGAATTACCCTAATACATTAAATAGATAAAAGGCTGCTTAGCCTCCGTTTTCTCGGCTTCTATAACGACATACCATTCTCCGCTTTCTACACCTTCAGGTCTTGAGATCCTGATGAATATCCTGCCGTTAACCAATCCATCGGATTCGTCATAATATGGTCCCATTATGCCGTTGGGTGGAAAGATTGTCAATTTTAGCCTGCTGTCGGTGTTCATCCAGTTTAAATCTATCGTGAAGTTATCGGTTTGGCCAGGCATTTGTTTATAGAACGGGATCAATTCGTCTTCTTCAATATCATTTTTCATGTACCCGAGGACAACATAGCCGTTCCCTCCGATGAGAGCAGATTCAAGTCCGTATTTTCTTTTTTCGGATTTATTCAGTGCACTGAGATTTACAGGGCCGTTTTCGTCCCAGATATTTGCGCCGTACGGAAGCCCCGTGTATTCGTTTCCATAGTCTTTTTGCAGGTTATAAAATTCCGCATTTGTTATATTTTCTTTCCAGAGTTCTTTCATTGTCGCATCTGGCTCATACCTGCCTTCAGTCAGGTTTTCTGCCGCTGCTGCCTGAGAGGTGAGCAAAATAATGACAATTACTATGAAGAAACCTGTTTTTGCCGATTTTCTGCTGATAAAAACCATTTGCCCACCCTTTTAATTTACTTTTTATGAGAAGAATGCCTTCAACCGGGTTGTCACGTATAATAAGAGATGTTTATAGTGCGGGTTATATTTAGGCATTATTCCGGAACAGTCTACACTATAGTTAGATCGTCTTTTCCTTTAGATCTGAAAAAAAGTTGATGAGGGTTCTGTCAGGCGGCAATTCCCATGAATTTGGAGAGGGATTTAATCATCTCTACCGGGACTTTGAAGGGTGAATTATCATACACACCTGCTGCCAGGGCGTTGAGGAAATTTTCCCCGCTTACATCCCCGTAGCTCTCAAGCCTCTCTTTTGCTCCTTCTGCATCGTTGTTGAAGCCGAGAATGATGTAACCGCTGTCATCGACGATTACACCTTCAAGACCTAATTCATCTTTTTCTTCTT
>CAZPHR010000186.1:0-2298 GCA_964586475.1 uncultured Methanomicrobiaceae archaeon | reverse complement strand
AAGTCGAAGCCAAGACCTTTCAGGCCGTCATAGAGTAATTCCCTTCTTGCGGCATATTCGGATTTCATCAATTCAACGCACTCGTTTGATCCCGTGTAACCGGCAAGAGCCGCGTACTGTGATATCGATGTCGCACATGTAAGGCAGTACTGGTGGACCTTCACCATCTGGTCGATTGTCTCCTGTGCGGCTGCGACAAAACCAAGCCTCCAGCCGGTCATCGAGAAGGTCTTGCTTGCTGCATTTATCGTGACCACATTGTCCCCGAAGAGGGCCGCACTTGCATGCTCTTTGTCATATATGAAGTGTTCATAGACCTCATCAGAGATTATGGTCACTCCTGCATCGTCTGCGTATTCAACGATATCACGGATTGTCTCACGATCCTCGACTGCACCTGTCGGGTTGCCGGGGGAGTTTAAAACCATGACCTTCGCCCCGTCGAGCATCTCCCTGCATTCATCAATCCTGATGTGCAGATTTTCGTCAAGCGGAATTCCCTCAGGCTTTCCGCCTGCAAGGACCGCACACTCCCTGTATGATACGAACCCGGGGTCCGGGAAGAGGACACGGTCGCCGTTGTCGACAAGCGACTGCATCGCGATGTGAAGCGCCTCGCCGGCCCCTCCGGTTACGATAATCTGGTCCGGTGAATATTCAATCCCGTTTTCATTCAGGAATTTGGAGGACAGGGCTTCTCTTAGTTCCTGCACTCCGGTATTGAATGTATAGCCTGTAAGGTTGTCCTCTATTGCAGCGATACCGGCCTTCTTTATATGCTCAGGGGTGGGGAAATCCGGCTGGCCGATCCCGAGGTTTATCGATCCGGGTTTTGCCTTCTGGAAGAATTTCCTTATCCCGGACATCTCTATTCCAAGAACCCTCTCCGAATATAGATCTTTATTCATGCTCTGCACCTCATTCGATGTTGGCGTGCCTGTTCTTGAGATCCTTCTCTTCGCATTTCAGGACGATCATTATTGCGGAGATTATCGAATCTGCAAAGATCATAGCTCCTGTTTCAAACAGGGTCCCGAGAGGTGCGAAGGATTTGAGCTCACCTTTCAACTGCTTGATCTCAAACGAGGCTGCTTCGTCCTTTATATGATCCCTGTGACTCTCGAGAACAACAGTACAGTTTGCGATCCTGCCGATCCTGGAGTTGGATTTGGAGGTAACAAGGCAGATCCTTCCCCCGAGTTCCTTTGCAGTTTCGCACAATTCTGCGATCGTCTTCGTCTCCCCCGAACCGGAGAATGCAACGATCATATCCCCTTCCTTCATTGCAGGAGTGATTGTCTCTCCTATTACATACGACTTTAATCCAAGATGCATCAGTCTCATTGCAAACGCCTTGGCAACAAGCCCCGATCTCCCTGCACCCATGACATATATTCGTCTGGCGTTCAGAATTTCCTTAATAAAAAGATCTATCTCCTGCTCAGAGATGGAATCTGCCATCTCCTCTATCTTTGTACTCATGAGACGGATCATTTCTTCTACGGTTTTGCATTCGGACATATAACCACCAGTCAGGCTGATCTAATTATAGTGGTTTATTGGAATTATTTCCTTTGGATCGCCGGTGCAAAATTTGAAAAAAAGTAATTTATTTTAATTTCCCGATCTCTTCTTCCACTTCCCCGAAGCCTTCCTTATAGAATCCCTCTTCATCGGGTGCAAGTTCGTAGAGGAGCCGCAAAAATTCTCCTGCATGGACCTTCTCCTCATCGGCGATGTCCATCAGTACTTCTTTGGCAAGTTTATTGTCTGTCGATTCCGCGAGCTGGATATAAAGCTGAATGGCTTCATATTCTGCTGCAATCATCATTCTGACTGCTCTTATCAGTTCGTCGTCAGTGAGCTTACGATCGTTTTTTAAACCTGCAAAAGGATTTCCGAATTCCGGCATCTTTTTCACTTCCTGTATAATGGTTTCAAATCGTAAATTAGAGGCCATTTCTTATTAATCTATTGTCATCTTTGAATTCTCTCGAATAACCCCATTTAACAGCCGACAACCTGACCGCCTCTGCAATCGATCGTGTCACTTCCCTGTCAAGCACCCTGGGGATAATATGCTCCCTTGTCGGGCGGCGGACATAATCCGCAAGTGCATGGGCGGCCGAGACCTTCATCTCATCTGAGATCCTCGTTGCATATGCATCGAGTGCTCCCCTGAATACTCCCGGGAAGACCAGTGCATTGTTGATCTGGTTCGGATAATCGCTCCTGCCAGTTGCAACAATTGCAGCACCTGCCCTTTTGGCCATCTCCGGCATGATCTCGGGAACAGGA
>CAZPHR010000185.1:0-2369 GCA_964586475.1 uncultured Methanomicrobiaceae archaeon | reverse complement strand
CGTTCTCGAAGATCTTGGAGCAGAAACCGTTGAATGCAGTATACCGAGTATGGCATATGCTCTTGCCGCCTATTATGTCACATGCACAAGCGAAGCTTCATCAAATCTTTCCAGGTTCGACGGAATCAGGTTCGGCCCGAAGGTTGACACCCGGCGCCGCTGGCACGAGGAGTTCCGTGACTTCAGGGGCGAAAATTTCGGAGATGAAGTGATCAGGAGGATAATGCTTGGAACATTTGCACTGTCTGCAGGATATTACGGGAAATACTATGCAAAAGCCCAGATTGCAAAACAGAATGTAAGAAAGGACTTCCTGAGAGCATTTAAGGAAGTCGACGTTATTGCAGGCCCGACAATGCCGAATATCGCATATAAACTCGGTGAAAAGAGTGACCCCCTGGAGATGTACCTGAGTGATATTCTCACAGTACCCGCAAACCTTGCAGGAGTGCCTGCAATATCCGTGCCATGCGGCAGCATAGATCAAATGCCTGTAGGACTTCAGATCATAGGGAAACATTTCGAAGATGAGACAGTAATTGATACAGCATCCGCATACGAACAGGAGGCAGCATAAATGAGCGCTGATCAGATCGATGTCAATAAACTCAGGGTTATAATTGGACTTGAGATCCACTGCCAGCTCAACACAAAGACCAAACTCTTCTGCGGATGTTCTACCGATTACAGGGACAGCGAACCAAACACCCATGTATGCCCTATATGCCTGGGCCTGCCCGGAGCACTGCCGAAACTCAACAGACAGGCGGTAATATATGCCCTAAAGGTTGCAAAGGCCCTCAACCTGGAGATTCCTGAATACTCGGAATTTTCAAGAAAGAACTACTTCTATCCGGATCTCCCGAAGGGTTACCAGATCAGCCAGTACGACAAGCCGGTTGCAATCAACGGTATTCTCCAGGTCGAAGATGATGAGGGTCATGAAAAGGATGTCCGGATCAATAGAATTCATCTGGAAGAAGACCCCGGAAGGCTTGTACATAAAACCGGACGTGACCGGGCAGGATACTCGCTTGTTGACTACAACAGGTCATCAATTCCACTCATTGAGATCGTTACCGAACCTGACCTGTCTTCTCCAAAAGAGGCACGCCGTTTCCTGAACAAACTCAGGACAACACTCGAATACCTCGAAGTCTTCGACGGCGAGAAAGAAGGTTCGATCAGGGTTGACGCAAACATATCCCTCGAAGGTCACAACAGGGTCGAATGTAAAAATATATCCTCTTACAAAGGGGTTGAAAAGGCCCTGACATTCGAGATAACAAGGCAGAGAAACATGATTCGCAGGGGACAGGAGATCGTTATGGAGACCCGCCATTTTATGGAAGCCCGCGGAATCACACAGGGTTCGAGATCGAAGGAGGAAGAAAACGACTACCGTTACTTCCCTGAACCTGATCTAAGGCCTTTGAAGGTTAAGGACTGGGCAGAGGACATCTCACTCCCCGAACTGCCCGATGCCCGCCGTGAACGGTTCATGAAGACATACGGCATATCAATGAACCACTCAAAGACACTGACAGGTGACCTGAAAGTCGCTGAATTCTATGAAAAAATTGCCTCAGGCGAACCGATCCTGACCGCAACACTCGTTGCCGACACTCTCCTTGGGGAACTCTATTACAGGGATATGAAGATCAGCGATGTGCCTGCTGACTTCTTTGAAGACCTTGTTGTACTGCTGAAAGATAAGGAGATCACCGACAGGGTGGCTGTAGATGTCCTCCGCATTATGCTTGATGCCATTAAAGAAGGCAGTGAACCTGAGATGCCCTCAGACATGGTTCAGCGTCTTGGTCTTTCCAAAGGAGGTGATGACGAATTTGAAGAAATTATCGGCCGGATAATCGAATCCAATCCACAGGCTGTTGAAGATTTCAATTCAGGAAATACAAATGCAGTCAACTTCCTTGTAGGTCAGGTAATGAAAGAGACCAGGGGAAGGGCCGATCCTAAAGCGATTGCACCGAAAATAATAAAATATATTGAAAACACGGATTAAACCTGAATGCATCTTATCATTGCGGAAAAAAATATTGCGGCACAAAGAATTGCAGGAATACTATCCGAAAATAAGAAACCGACCGTTAAACGCGAGGAAGGTGTTAACACATACTCTTTTGATGATAAGATTGCAATGGGGCTCAGGGGTCATGTTGTTGAGATCGATTTTGAGCCGGGATACAGCAACTGGCGAAGTGAGATCAATACTCCCAGGACCCTTATCGATGCCGGAACTATAAAAAAGCCTACAGAAAAGAAGATTGTCAGGCTAATTAAAAAACTTTCAAAGAAAGCCGACCTCGTCACTATTGCGACCGATTTTGACAGGGAGGGAGAACTGA
>CAZPHR010000184.1:0-2374 GCA_964586475.1 uncultured Methanomicrobiaceae archaeon | reverse complement strand
GGTCGTTCCATGTATCTGCGCCCGGTAACAGCAACACGCTTGTTTCACTCACAACGATATCATCAATTAAGCAATCGGGCACGATTGTCAATCCGCCCATTGTTCTGACTGGCTCTTTAGAATAACTAACTGTTTTAAGCGTAACACGTTCCTCGCCCTTTTTGAAAAACCGGCCGGAATTCAGCTCCGAAATAACATGCCCCAGTTCCCAGTCGGCTAAAGTATCAAGAATGTAAACATAGATTGTAAACATAAATTTCCTCCACTTGATTTTTTAATAATAAACCCGTTAATTTTCAATGCATTTATTTTCTTGTCCCTGCAGGCGGTTTGTTGATCTCACCTGAAAACTGACCTGATTCATAGGGAAAGAGTTGGTTCGGTCGGATAAAATTTTCGGAGAGTGAAAAATCTCCTGCATCTTTTCCCGACCTGAGACGATCAAAGATTCTGAGTGATGGGTATTTAACCGGGAGTGATAAGGAGGGTGAAAGTGATTTTTTTGGAAATGTTCTGCACGTATGCGGCACGCAAACAGCGAGATCCAAAAGAAGCCAATTGAATCCTATGGCGACCTTCGGTCACCTTTAGTTATGATAGTCGTCTTCCAGATAATTTTCAAGTTCAGAATCCACAAATTCCCCGTTTTCATTTATCTCAGTTATTTGTTTCCATTCCCTGAGATCACGTTCATGATGGATCATCTCTGCTATGAGTTCGTCATAACTCTGCCCGGCACTTTTTAGATTATGAAGTTCTTTCCATGTTGGTTCTTTTACAGAAATACGTTTGATCTGATTATTTCCTATTTCAGTAGAACCTGATGACATGAATGATAATTGATCTGAAAAATACTTATATTCGTGCATATTTGCCATAAAGGGCATAATGTCCCTGATAGCTACAAATGATATGAAAAATTCCCGGGCGTGATTCTCCTGGAGACAGGGGTTTAGGGAGTGGAGCTATCCTCTCTTTGACTCTTTGTCTCCGGTGCATTCATCAAACGAACATTAAAAGATATTGCCTGGACAATCGGCGGTAACAATTCAAAATCAAAAACTGCCTGAAAGACCAAGAAGAAATCCTGTTATTGGCACAATTTTTATCCTGATATCGTCCTGTTCAATTTTACTGAGAGCACTTTCAGTTATGATATATCCTTCATCAATCCCGAATTTTTTGCATGCCATAACAAGACCCGAAACCTCTCTTTTCAGGTTGCTCTCGTTTAGGTTATAACAGACCTGGTAAATCCCGGTGACGGCATTCTTTTCTTTCACGATAAAATCACACTCCTGGCCGTTTTCGTTTAGGAAAAAGATCTCATTACCTCTCCTCAAAAGTTCATTGTATACAACGTTCTCGTACAGACGTCCAATATTTTTGGAGAAAGCGAATGAAACTGCGTTTACGAAACCGGTATCTGTCGCGTAGTATTTTATATCTGAAACAAGTTGTTTTTTGAGTGAATAACTGAAATTTCTCAGTTCAGAGAACATATAGACCTGCTTAAGATAGTTTATATAATCCTCGACTGTCACGTAGTTGAATTTAATAGCCCTGCTGACACTATTTATGCTGTTCTGCTTCGTATCGTTTGTCAAAAGATATTCTACCAGTTTTTTCAGCATATCGTAGTTTCTGAGTTTGTATCTTGCAAGGATATCCTTTAAGAGGATGGTATTGAAATATGACAGTATTTCTTCCTTTTTAAGATCCTTTTCAACCGATGCAATCTTAGGGAATCCTCCGTATCTGAGGTACTCTTTAAAGAGGCGGTTTATTGCCACTTTATTCGCTGAATAATCACCAATATTATTACACTCCATATCTTTAAAGACAAGAAATTCCCCGAATGTCAACGGATAGACATCCAGCTGAAGGTACCTGCCGCTTATGGATGTCGCAATCTCGCCTGACAGGAGTTTTGATGAAGAACCGGTCACGTAGATATTGGCACGTTTTAATTCATGAGCGGTCCTGACCCATCTTTCCCAGCCTTCGACATTCTGGACTTCGTCAAGAAAGAGATAAACCTCACCTTCCGGGTTGATATCCTCCCTGTAAGCCTCAAATATAAGATCGAGAGTTTTTGTATTGATGGTGCCGGAGAAACGGGGGTCCCCGAAATTTACATATAACAGACATTCTTTCTGAACGGTTTTTGAAAGAGCTTTCATCTCAAGTTTCAGGAGCGTTGATTTCCCGCTCCTCCTGATGCCGGTAAAGACTATAATCTCACCCGATCTTCTGAAGAGTTTTATTTTATTCAGGTAACGATCCCTTGGCACATATCTCTCAAAATCCTTCTTCCAGTAGTTCCAGTCACTGAGGATCTCTAATATTTCGGATTTATTGAGTTCCTGCATGA
>CAZPHR010000183.1:0-2381 GCA_964586475.1 uncultured Methanomicrobiaceae archaeon | reverse complement strand
CAGGAACAATTTGAGTTCTCGAATATCTTCAGGAATTATGCCTCGATGAGACCCTCGGCAACACCCGCTCCGATCTCTTCAACAGTCTGGCCGGACCAGATCTGTGCTCCTTATATTGATTACGGACTCTGGCAGGGCTGTACGATCAACGAGGCCTACGCAGCGACAGGCGTGAAGTATTATACATGCTGTTTCATAACCGTGAACAAGGATTCCGGCGAACTCAGATTCGGAGACCATCCTGAAGCGGACTATAAACTGAGCGACATCAAGACACTTCGTGAAAATGGCGGCAACGTGATAATCTCCTTCGGTGGAGCGGGCGGGCAGTATAACGAACCGGCGATTAAAATAACTGACCCGAACGCTCTCGTTGATGCATACAGTTCGGTCATTGAAACATATGGCGTAAACTACATAGATTTCGACATCGAAGGGGACGCAGTCAAGAACCATGGGGCCAACAGCAGGCGCAGCCAGGCTATAATCGCGCTCAAGGAAAAATACCCGGACCTGAAGGTATCAGTCACTCTTGCCGTCACTCCTGAAGGCTTCCCCGCAGAACAGCTGGCCTATCTCAGTGACGTAAAGAGTTTAGAGGACAAGTATAAAAATGAAAACCCGGGAAAAGATATGCTCATCTTCGACAGGGTCAATATCATGCTCATGGACTATGGCACCTGGTATGTAAAAGATCCTGACAACATGGGAGGATACGGTATAGATGCTGCAAATGCAGTCCATAATCAGCTGAACCAGGGTTATTACAGCGGCAAATCCGACGCTGAGATCTGGAAGAGAATGGGGCTCACCCCGATGATCGGCCAGAATGACATGGAGGGAGAGATCTTTTATCCGAAAGATGCCGTACAGCTTGCAGAGTTTGCAGGAGAGAAGGGCGTCGGAATGATGTCCATATGGTCTTTAACCCGCGACAACACCGGTACTGTCGGCCAGTACCCACCTTCAGCGACAGGAAGCAGCGTTGAACAGGAACCGTTTGAATTCACGAATATCATCAAGGATTATCCTTCCATGCGGCCTTCAGCGACTGAAAAACCAACCCCCGAACCCACTCATGCAACCGGTCTGATAACACCAACACCTACAAAGGCAACCGGCCTGCTCCCTGAATGGAAAGCCGATAAGGAGTATGATACCGGGGACATTGTCCTTTACAAGGGCAGCATGTATGCTGCGAGATGGTGGACAATTGACGAGGAGCCAGGCGTTGAATATGTATGGCTTTCGACTTCCGGAAAGCTCATCCCTAAAGCAGATCACGCAAAAGGCCTTATCATGCAGTGGAATTCAAATGAGATCTATCTATCAGGCGATACTGTCATCTACGACGAGGGGGTATACTCCGCAAAGTGGCTGACAATGGATGAGAAACCCGGCGAAACATATGTATGGGAACTGGTTTCAGAGATTGAACCTGATGAAGATGAAATTCCGGTTACCGACACCGTCACACCAACCGGAACTCCTGCAACCGGCCTTATACCCTTATGGGACTCAAAGACCGAGTATGACGCCGGAGATACGGTCCTTTACAAGGCCCATACATACACGGCGAGATGGTGGAACGTGGCCGAACCTCCCGGACATACATATTCATGGATGTCAGATGAAGATCGTTATATGCCTACCCCGACTTATTCAACAGGTCCGTCAAAACAATGGGATTCAAGAAGAGCATATGCCGCCGGCGACACTGTCCTTTACGGAGGTAACAGGTACAGGGCAAGCTGGATGAACAGAGGAGAAATCCCCGGAGAATCATATGTCTGGGAGCTGGCCCCGGAAGAACCAAAACCCACTCCGACACTCACGCCAACCCCGTCACCAACTTATGCAACCGGCCTGCTACCCCAGCCCACTCATGCAACAGGTCTGATAACACCGACTCCAACTTATGCAACGGGTCTGTTGGGAGGACAATAATTACAATTTTTTTGATATGCGTGGCTTAAATTTTCAGGTAATGACCCGGGAGACTCAACAGACACTTTTGCACAGTCATTGCGGCAATCTCCCTGACACATTTTAAGATACAGGCACACTGCCCGATATGTATAAATACCCTACGAACAGGATTAGACATTATTAAAACGGGAAGATAAGGGGCACATCGCAGATTCTCCTGTAAAGTGCCAGGAATTTGATCATTCCCGGGAGGAGAAGATGAATCCCGAAGAAAGACTTCAGGTCGCTGTTATTGATTCGACCGTGCACACGGACACACCTGCCGGAAGGGCTGTGAGAAATATAATCGCAGATCTTTCGACTTATGGAATAGAAGTGACGACTCTTGCATCGACCGATCCCCAGAAAATTGTGAGGCCGCATTTTATGAAGAAATCGGTATGGTCAACTAT
>CAZPHR010000182.1:1173-2412 GCA_964586475.1 uncultured Methanomicrobiaceae archaeon | reverse complement strand
GGCAAATCTAACAGGTTTCATAAATTAAGGACTTTATTATTTCAATTCCTGGTTATTATCAGGTCAGCTATGATATTTTTCGATCCCGGAAATTGCATTGTTGAAGGCAATCAGCAATTAGCGCGATTGAATCCAGAATATTTCCAGTGGAAACAAAGGGGTGGGGGTAAAGAGTAAATATTTTTTCGATAATTTCACTGAATCTATGAATTAATTCTTTGTGTTCCCGGAAAACAAAGGGATTAATAAACAGTAGAATTCAATTTTATATTCATCGCAGCTACCGAGTGGAAGAGCACGTATTTACAGTGCAACCGGATAACTGTATTCAGGGTTATGCAGGCTCCAATCTGTTTTGGGCACAGCTGGTAGCCTGTAAAATGCTGCAGAGATATTTGAGGGGAGGCTATAGTTTAGATGGAGTTTGAATCGGATCAGGTTTCTTCGGGTACACCCGCCAGGCGTCTTGCCGGCGGTCTTTTTGATAAATATTTAAATAACAGGGGAATTTTTAAGAACAGGGAAGTCCTCCGGCATTCGCACAGGCCACAGACGCTGCCGCACAGGAAGGATCAGATAGATTCAATTGCATCGATCCTTGCACCTGCAATAAGAAACGAAACTCCTTCAAATATTCTGATATATGGTAAAACAGGGACAGGAAAGACGGCATCTGTGAAATATGTCGGGCACGAGCTCGAGAATGCATGCAGGGAGATGGGGAAGGCCTGCAATGTAATTCACTTGAACTGTGAACTTATCGATACCCAGTACCGGGTTCTTGCGCAGATTGCAAATGAGCTTGAAAATCTGGATAATAAACCAAGCGACAAACCAAGGACGAACATCCCGATGACCGGATGGCCGACAGATCAGGTTTATACCGAACTCAAGAATCTTGTCGAGGCGATGGGCGGGGTAAACGTCATAGTACTCGATGAAATCGATAAACTGGTAAAAAAGAGCGGTGATGAGACCCTCTACAACCTTACAAGATTCAATTCCGAACTTAAAAACGCGAAGATCAGCATGATCGGGATCTCAAACGATCTAAGGTTTACAAATTTCCTCGATCCCCGTGTATTATCCTCCCTCTCTGAAGAAGAACTGGTTTTCCCTCCCTACAACGCCCCGCAGCTCTGTGATATCCTGAAACAGAGGGCTGATGTCGCCTTCATGGAAAAGGTTCTCGAAGACGGGGTAATCCCGTTGTGTGCAGCCCTTGCAGCGCAGGAACAC
>CAZPHR010000182.1:0-1159 GCA_964586475.1 uncultured Methanomicrobiaceae archaeon | reverse complement strand
AGGGCTCTCGATCTTCTCCGCATATCCGGCGAACTCGCAGAGCGCGAAAACTCCCAGAAAGTAGGCGAAGCACATGTCAAGATGGCCCAGCAGAAGATCGAGACAGACAGCATGATCGTCTGCATCTCTTCCCTTCCCACCCAGAGCAAGGCCGTTCTCTACTCTATGCTTCTTCTCGGCGATATGAACAGGCAGCTTTTTACAACCGGCGAAGTTGCCCAGGTATACAGAGACGTCGCCCACGCCCTTGATCTCGATGTTCTCACCCACAGGAGAATTGCGGATCTCATCTCCGAGCTTACGATGCTTGGCGTGATAAACTCCCGCGTCGTTTCAAGGGGCCGGTACGGAAGAACCAAGGAGATGTGGTTTTCCACCGGCAGCGGCGGCATAAAGGAGACGATCTTCAAGGACGACAGGTTTGTCGAGGAGGATCTTGCAAAGATCGATCTCAACAGGTACAGGGCACTCTTAAGATAAATGAAACCAGACATTTCTAATACCAGACGTACCTGCGGCAGAAGAGAAGTGCTGCAGGTCACCGGATGCCGGTGAGATTAATGGACGAAAAAGACCGAATGCTTTTAAAACTCATTGAAGAGGACTGCCGTACGCCATACGCCGTCCTTGCCGATATGCTTGACCTGGACGAGGAGGGGGTAGAAAAACGTATCCGGAGAATGGAGGAAGAGGGGATCATAAGGAACTACTCTGCCTGCATAGACTGGGAGAAGGCCGGGGACGGGTATGTCGCCGCGATCCTGGAACTGAAGGTGACCCCGGAGAGAGACTTCGGTTATGACAAGATAGCAGAGAGGATTGCGCATCACAACCAGGTGAGATCGCTGAGGCTCATCAGCGGCGCCTATGACTTCTCCATGCTTGTCTACGGAAAGGATATCCATGAGGTAACCAGGTTCGTCTCCGAACAGATCGCCCCGATGGAGCACATAAAGGAGACCGCGACAATCCTCATCATGAAGACATACAAAGAGAACGGTTACGAAATCTTTGAGAAAAAGGGCCGCGAGAGGCTGCCTTATTCGTTTTAGGAGTGAGTTCGAATGAGGGATTTCCGTTCAGAGAGAGTCAAAGCGATCCCGCCTTCGGGCATCCGGAAATTTTTTGATATAGCCCAGGAGATGGAGGATATAATCTC
>CAZPHR010000181.1:0-2462 GCA_964586475.1 uncultured Methanomicrobiaceae archaeon | reverse complement strand
CAGGCTGTCCTTATCCTCTTCTTCGGTCTTCTCTCGATCTACGGTACTCTTGGAGGTCTCAGCATCCTCGGCGAGCCTCTGAATGTCGGGGACATCGGCCCTATGGCGGGAGGGCTTTTCTGCGGCCCCTATGTCGGAATTGGTGCCGGACTGATCGGCGCAGTCCTGATATCTGCAACGGGTGGTACGACCAGCCTCCCGTGTAGTCTTGCAGCAGTTTTGAGCGGCCTGTTTGCCAGCATGGTGTATCTTCTGCTGAAAAATCATTTTGCAGGGGTAAAAATCGCTGTAATCTTTGCGGTAGCCATGGAATCACTCCAGATGCTGATTATTCTCATTATGGTGAAACCACCTGAAATTGCATGTGAAATTGTCAGTTATGCGGCTCTTCCCATGATAATTGCAAATGCCACAGGAATTCTTATATTTTCATATCTCTTCAGGAATCTTCTCGAAGAGAAGAAAACTAGAGATGAGAGGGATCAATATGAGGCAGAGGTTGCAAGGAACAGGGCGGAACTGGAGATCGCCTCCGAAATCCAAACCGACTTTCTTCCGGGGGGTATCCCTGAGATACCAGGGTTCAGCATCTTTGCCTTAAGCAGACCTGCAAGGGAGGTCGGCGGGGATTTTTACGATTTTATCGATTGCGGCGGAGAAGAAACCGGGATAGTTATCGCCGACGTTTCAGGAAAAGGCGTGCCTGCCGCACTTTTCATGGTTCTCTCGAAAACTCTTATGAATGCAAGCGCAGGCTGGAACAGGTCGGTAAAAAAGGCGATGGAAGATGCAAACAACCTGATCCTGGCCGAATCAGGGACCGGAATGTTTGTTACATTATTTTACATGCGCCTCAACCATTCGTCCAAAAAGATCGTATATGCAAATGGCGGACACTGCCCCCCTCTGTATCTTGGAGCCTCAGAGAATGATTTCTTGTCCCTCAACCCCACCGGCATGGCTCTCGGGGTGCTGGAGGACAATAAATACGGGGCCCGGGAGATCTCCACCTCTCCCGGCGATCTTATAGTCTTCTTTACCGACGGCATCACCGAATCGATTAACACCAGGGAAGAAGAGTTCGGAGAGGAAAGACTCAAAGAGATTATTATGAATAACAGGCACAAAAAACCGGAAGAAATTGCAGGCCTGATAATCGAATCAGTAGATCTTCATTCATCAGGAAATCCTCAATTCGACGATATTACACTAATAATCCTGAAGGTGTTATGACATATGGAGGCATGGCTGTAAGAGGTCGTTTATATCCCATTGGCTCAGCAGGCGAATAATAATGAGTGAAATATTTTGTTATAATACGGATTCATTGACGAAGGAAAAACTGCCGCCGCTGTCGGAGGCGTTTTCCGGATACCTCACTTCTCTCACTCTGCCTGCCAAAGCCCGCATGAGTGCTGAAATAATGCTTGAGGAGGTCTCGGAGAATATTATCAGGCATGCAGTCCCTCACAGGTCTTTTTCGTTCAGGTGTGAATTAAAGGACGATCACCTTGAGATAGAGTTCAGGGACAACGGCAATGAATTCAATCCCTTAAAAGACGCACCGGTTCCTGATACCGGCCTTTCTGCGGAAGAGAGAAAGATCGGCGGACTTGGAATACTGCTCGTACGGAAGTTTTCCGATTCTGTATCCTATAAAAGAGAGGGAGACGAGAACATCCTATACCTTATTATAAAAATTGAAGACGACAGACCTATTCAATTTGATTAAATCAGGTCATCTATAAAATAAAAAAGAATCTAATCTGTTTATGATGATAGGTGAGGAAATTGCCATTATTATCCTTTTTGGCTTTATTGGTGCCAGCCTGAAATATATTGATGCAAGTTATGATGATGGGGTATTTAACCGGAAATTTGCACTCGCTCTTTCACCTGTAACAGCCATAGTATATTGCGGAATTATTGCACTGAACGAATATGCTGCCGGAATATGCCTTGGAATCATAATTTCCGTGATTCTATGTGGTAAAATAGACAACTTTGCTTTTTCTCTAATTGTAGCAATGGTTTTTACAACCGTTATTATTCTTGGTGTATCCGGATCACTTTCAGTTTCCATCCTGACACTTCTTGTAATACTCCTCTGTTCCGGAATAGATGAAATTGGAAATGACTTTGTTGATGAGGAAATGAAAATCCCTCATTTAGATAAAAACAGATCCGGGTATAAGGAAATAATGAGAAATCTCCGTATTCGCTGGTTTATGTATCGTTCTACCTCTTATGTGGGGATTATTTTCCTGATTTTAACTATAGCTGTGCCATGGGTTTTTTTCATTGCTCTTATTGCCGAGGAATGTATGTACCAACTCGTAGAATCAATTGCACATAAGAGAAAGTGTCAACAGGGAATTACCTAAATACGTCTGAAAATCTAAAAGAAATAAATTAGTCTGAAGGGACAGAATGTATGTTTAAAGGAGATTTAAGACAAAAAA
>CAZPHR010000180.1:0-2485 GCA_964586475.1 uncultured Methanomicrobiaceae archaeon | reverse complement strand
CCCGAATGATCGTCCGAGACCAGCATTGAGCCGTCGGGAAGGACTTCGATGTCCACCGGTCTTCCAAGTAATCCGCCGGAGGAGTTCAGGAAACCGGTGGCGAACGGGACCGCCTCCGGTATCTCATCCCCGGGCCTTACGGTCACGACCTGGTAACCGATCGGCGTTTTCCTGTTCCATGAGCCGTGTTCGGCTATGAATATCGTATTGTTGTACTCCCCGGGAAACATCGGACCCGAATAGAACCGCATGCCCAGCGGAGCGACATGTGCAGGAAGATCGAGTGCGGCGGGTATGCAGCCGGGAGGATTATCCTCCCCTTCATATTCGGGATTCTCAATATTGTCGCCGTAATAATAGGGGAACCCGAAGTTCATACCGGAATCGGGTGCATGGTTCAGCTCGTCGGGAGGAAGGTCGTCACCAAGCCAGTCCCTGCCGTTTTCAGTAAACCAGAGATCGCCGGTCTCCGGGTCCCAGTCGAATCCGACGGTATTCCTGATTCCGGCGGCATAGATCTCAAAGCCGCTTCCGTCTGGATTGATCCGGGTTATCGTGCCGTAAATCTCGTCTGAAGGCTCACAGATATTGCACGGCATCCCGACCGGGATATAGAGCATTCCGTCGGGCCCGAACCTGATAAACTTCCATCCGTGTGCCGTTTCGGACGGGAGATCGGACACTACAGTGACCGGCTCCGCGGGATTGTCGAGCCTGTTTTCGATATCGTCATAACGGAGAATCCGGTCTACTTCGGCAACATAAAGCGACCCGTTCCTGAATGCAACCCCGTTAGGCATGAAGAGCCCTTCAGCGATTGTCCACTGCTGATCGGCGATTCCGTCACCGTCGGTATCCTTCAGTGCATAAACCCTGTTGGTGCCACGGGTGCCGGCAAATATCGTTCCCTGCTCTCCACGGGCAAGTGAACGGACTCCCGGAACATTGTCTGCATAGACATCTGCACTGAAGCCGGGGGGAAGTGAGATGAAATCTGCTGAACCTGTACCTGTGCTCTCCACGGGAACAGGCCCCTCCATGATTGAAGCTGTGAAAATCACCAGTACAAGAATGACTGCAACGAAGCCAAGTCCCGCAATTTTACGATGCATGACCTTTTCACTTTTGATGGGAATAGTCCCTCAACATTCATCTACCTTTGCCATGAAGTGCCTGAAGAAAAAACTGAAAAGCCGGGGCTGGTCTTTGTAATTGCCTCCGGTTTTAAAAAGAAAAAAAATCAGAGAATTTTCGTCTCAGACGTCGGCCCCGGGACCTTTCCCACAAGCACCCGAAATACCGAACCGCTCTCGTTAATCCACCGGTGCGGGATGTTTGCAGGGCTTTCGATGAGATCGTCCTTAAAAGCAGTCTCCTTCTCGCCCCCGATCTCGACAGTACCTTCACCCTCGAGGACATAGAAGAAGACGTCAACCGGTGTCTTGTGCAGTTTTAAGGCCTCCCCCGGCTGAAGCGTAATCACGACGACCATCGCATTCTCTGTGTTGTACATCACCCTGGCATCGACATTATGCGGGTTCCTGCCGGAAGGGGTCTCTGATAATTTTGTTATCTTCATCTTATCACTATGACCTCTCTTGCGCTTATTGTTCTTAACTCTTCATTGCCCGGTTATTCCTTTTCCCCGAGCCTGTATGCACCCTTTGGAACCAGAATCTCGAACCGGGCACCCTTTCCGGGTTCACCGTTTTCACTGATGGAGATTCCCGTGATGGAGAGGATCTCTCTCGAGAGAAAAAGGCCCAGTCCGGGATTTTCTTTCAGCCTTTTATCGAATATTCTTTCTTTCTCTTCTTCCTGAATCCCTGCACCGTCGTCCTCGAAGATTAGCCTGAGGCTTTCAGGTGTCTCCTCGTAGTACAATAAAATCTCTGCTGCATCTTTTCCGTGCAGGATGACGTTATCGGCAAGAGCGAAGAAGACATCCTCCAAAAAAGGATCTGCATAGATCTCGAGCCCCCCGACATCAGTCCTGTGTGAGAGATTCGATTTCGAAAAGTCGATGTGGGAGATCGCGAATAAAAATACCTGTTCCGCATTCTGCCACTGCGGCGGCTTTAATCCCAGGTTCTGGTATTTTTTTGCAAATTCAAGGGACTCGTTGACATTTTTAACGATGGAGATATCTTTATCGATATAATCCTTCATTTTTTCATCTGATGTAATCTGATTCTGGAGTTCCAGGTAACCGTGAAGCGCGAATACGGCGTTCTGAATTTCGGTAAAGGTTATGGTATTGAGCAGGTTTAGCTTCTCAGTCGCTCTTTCAAGTGCCACCTTTGCCATTTTGTGATCCGTAATGTCCTTACAGACCACAAGTACAACTGTTTTTCCGTCAGCCCTTTGTATAGTCCTGACCGTCTCTTCTACCCAGATTACGGTTCCGTCCTTCCTGACCTTCCTGAACTCCCAGTATACGGGCTCTCCTTCCGTTTTAAGACATTTTTTAAGATTATTTTCAACT
>CAZPHR010000179.1:0-2524 GCA_964586475.1 uncultured Methanomicrobiaceae archaeon | reverse complement strand
ATGGTGTCGAATCCCAGTCCAGGGCACATGAAGGATGGACTCTGCCTTCAAGGGCAATTGCGGCAATAGGCCTGTCTCCTGCACGGGCGGTAGGTGAAAATAGTGCATCTTCAGGATTTACCGTGCCCAGTATTGCAACATCGACTGCTGAAAACTGGGAATCCGGGTGAAGATGACCTCCGACTATTGGAACTCCGAATTTCTTGGATGCATCGGCCATTCCCCGGAGCACTTCATGGCAAACCTCTTCATTTTGTACAGAAAGGATATCAACCATCGCAAGGGGTTTTCCTCCCATTGCTGCGATATCATGTACATTTACCAGAACCGAGCAGAATCCTGCCCAGTAGGGATCGGCTTCCATAAGCATGCTCCAGATCCCGTCTGCTGCAAGAAGCAGGCCGTCGCCGTTATTCTTTATTAATGCAGCATCCTCTCCAAAAGAAACCACAATGTCGTCGGATTCAATCCTGAGCGACTGGATTATCTCTCCAATCGCACGTTTCCTCGTGACTCCTGCATATTCCCGCACTGCCTGTGCTATCTGCTCGGTGGAACAGCTCTTCTCCACTCTAAACACCAACTGATCTAATTATTCAGTCTTAATACACTAATACATGTTGATATGGAATTCCATTCCGGGGGTCGTTTCATTGTCACCATTCAGTTTTTCATGGATTCCTGCCAATATTATATGAAGCCATATGCAGGACTGGGTTGAGAAATACAGGCCAAAAAGTCTGAGAGATATTGTCGGGAACAATACCGCAATCAGGGAGCTGGCCGGATGGGCATCCGGCTGGAAGATCGGAGATGACCCTGTTCTGCTTTACGGAAAACCGGGCATTGGCAAGACCTCTGCTGCATATGCACTTGCAGCGGATATGGGCTGGGAGGTTGTCGAGCTCAATGCCAGTGACGAAAGGACGAAATCGGTGATTGATAAAATTGCAGGCACAACATCCACCACGATGAGCCTTACGGGGGCATCAAGAAAACTGCTGATATTTGATGAGGCCGATAATCTACACGGGAATTCGGACAGGGGAGGTGCCCGGGCGATCCTCGATACTATAAAAAATTCCAGGCAGCCGATAATTCTTATTGCAAATGATATCTATGGTGTCGCAAAGGAGCTGAAATCAGCCTGCACATTAATCCAGTTCAGGTCACTCCAGGCGAGATCCATCGTCCCCATGCTGAAAGATATCTGCTCTTCGGAGGGTATAAAATGCAACGAGGGCTCTATTTTAAATATTGCAGAGGAATCATCGGGTGATATGAGGTCGGCTGTCAATATGCTTCATGCAGCTTCGGCGGGCACTGATGTGCAGGAGGGTACGGTTGCAACCTCGTCGAAAGATGAGAGATCAAGCATATTTGATCTTGTCAGTGCGGCATTTAAGGAGAAGGATGACAGGAAGTTAATGGCGCTCTCTTTTGAAATCCCGGATACCCCGGAGACTACCGGGCAGTGGATCGAGGACAATCTATCTTCAATTAAAGATCCTGCTCAAATGGCGCTTGCGTACAGTTATATCTCAAAGTCCGATGAGTTCCTGGGAGATACCTACAGGAGGCAGTATTATACACTCTGGAGATATGCCGGTGCGATAATGCTTATCGGGACTTCAGTCTCCGCCAGGGGTGCAGGTATCTCGGGCAGGATCTCTCCTCCTTCAAGGTGGGGTAAAATGTATCGTGCAAAAAAGCAGAAAGGCCTGAGAAACAGCATCTTCAGGAATCTTTCAGGGAAATATCACATGCCTGAGGATACTTTGAGAGACGATATGCTCATACCCCTTTCAATAATTGCAGATGAATCCCCTCATGAATTTGCAAGGGAAAATAATCTTGACAAGGATGAACTGGATTTTTTCCTTCACGACAAAGTCCGGTCCGGTGCAGTGATTAAAGACATTCAGAAGGAAGAAAAAGAGAAGGAAAAGGCAGAAAAAAAGAAGAAATCTTCCAAAAAAGCTGCAGCCCCTGTTCTGCCCCCTTCTTCCCCTCCCAAAGATCCGGCTGATACGGGGGGCAGTGAGGAGAGTCCCGGGGAAAATGAAGAAAAAAAGAAGGATATGTCCCAGTCCACACTTTTCGACGGATTCTAACCCTTTTTGTAATAGCGGTGAAGTATAACTCCACAATCGATTATCTCACCGCCATTTTCATAAATTTCATTTCCGAGATGGTAAACAATAAGGTCTGCGTCTGCCGCCTTTGCGGTCTTTATCAGGTCAGGGATCATCTCAACCCCCGGCCGTACCGAATAGATCAAATCTGCATCTGCATATATTGACAGTTCGGGCGATGTAATGTCGTCCCTGAAGAATTTAACCCTGCAATCCGGACATTCCCTGATATCTGTCGCAGTTACATCAATTCCCATTTCCTTCAGAATGGTGGAGGTAACTGTGTTTCTGCCGACGCCCACTTCGACGACTGATTTATAGTGGCCCGCAATATATCCGGCAATAAGTTCTTCAATACTCTTATAATTGACCATTGTCAACATATAATC
>CAZPHR010000178.1:1218-2538 GCA_964586475.1 uncultured Methanomicrobiaceae archaeon | reverse complement strand
GAGATCACAGTTGACAGCCTCCTGGACGAGGTGAAGAGCAGGTCCGATGGCGGATACCGCCTTGTCCAGATAGGATGCACGCGGTTCGAAGACGCCTTTGAGATCAACTACTCGTTCGATAAAGACAATAAGTTCGAAAACATCCGGGTTACGATTGGCGAAGACGTCACGATGCCGAGCATCTCAGATATCTACTGGGGCTCGTTCATCTACGAAAACGAGATGCACGATCTCTACGGAATTCCGGTCGAAGGGATGAATATCGATTTCAACGGCTATCTTTTCAAAACAAGCATTCCACACCCGTTCAGAGATGTGGATGTCAAGGTGAAAAAAGTGCCGAAGAAAAAGGAGACGGATGAAACAGAACCCAAAGAGGATAAGACAGAGAACGGAGGTGAAAAATGACGAGCAGACGAACGGTCGTTCCATTCGGACCACAGCACCCCGTTCTTCCCGAACCAATACATCTTGATCTCGTAATCGAGGACGAGAAGGTCATCGAGGCGATCCCATCCATAGGGTATGTACACCGCGGTCTTGAAAAACTGGTCGAGAAAAAGGATTTTAAGAACTACGTGTATATCGCAGAGAGGATCTGCGGGATATGCAGTTTCATCCACAGCGTAGGGTTCTGCCAGGGTATTGAGAACATCATGGATGTCGAAGTGCCGGAGAGGGCCCAGTACTTAAGGACGATCTGGTCGGAATATTCAAGGATGCACAGCCACCTTCTCTGGATGGGGCTTTTTGCAGACGCGATGGGCTTTGAGAACCTCTTCATGAACTGCTGGAGAATCCGCGAGCAGGTCCTTGATGTGATGGAGGAGACCACCGGCGGAAGAGTGATTCAGGGTTCATGCAAAGTCGGAGGCGTAAGAAAGGATATCTCTGCAGCAAAATTAAAGGAGATGTCCGGAGGTCTTGACAGGATCTCCGCAGAGGTCGAGGAGATCAATCATGTTTTCTTCGATGATTCAACCGTCATCCACAGAACAAGAGGAATCGGTTATCTTTCTAAAGACGATGCATACCACTCAGGTGCGGTCGGACCAACCGCAAGAGGATGCGGTGTTGCAATCGACGCCCGCGAAACGGGTTATCTGACATATAAAGAGCTTGATTTCAAGCCTGTTGTTGAGACAGCCGGCGACTGCTACTCCCGGTGCATGGTCCGTGCGAAAGAGGTTGTGCAGTCTGCAGACCTGATTAAGCAGGCGATTGCAAAGATCCCCGAAGGAGATATCGACGTCAAGGTAAAAGGCAACCCGGACGGCGAGTACTTCTCAAGGGTCGAACAGCCGAGAGGCGAGTGCATAC
>CAZPHR010000178.1:0-1208 GCA_964586475.1 uncultured Methanomicrobiaceae archaeon | reverse complement strand
AAGAGATGGATACACTACCTGAAGGGCAACGGAAAGAGGTTCCTTGTAAGGGAGCGTGTGAGGACGCCAACGCTTACGAATATCCCGCCGCTTGTAAAGATGCTTGCCGGCTGTGAGATGGCCGATGTTCCGGTGATTGTCCTGACTATCGACCCTTGCATAGGGTGTGCGGAGAGGTGAGCTGACATGGGAAAGATTACTTTTACAATGGCGAAGAGGATTTTCAAATCCCTCCTTTCCGGCCCGGCGACCCTCAGGTATCCGCATGAGCCGGCAAAGAGATATGAGCAGTCAAGAGGCCATATCGAAATTAATATCGCCGATTGCATCTACTGCGGGCTTTGCAGCAAAAACTGCCCGGCAGATGCAATAGAAGTCTCGAAAGACGACCGGACATGGGAGATCGACCGGTTCAGGTGCATCATATGCAATTCCTGTGTCGAGGCCTGCCCAAAGGACTGCCTGTCGACTTCCAGTGTATATCTTGAACCTGTTTTTTCAGGCCCGCTGAAAGATAAAGAAACCGGACCTGAACCGGAGCGCGGGAAAAACGAAGAATAAAAGAAAGGGTTAATCCCTCTTTTTTGCCACAATATATCCGAAACTCGTCCACCTTCCCCCGTCTACCTCAAGCGTCTTCGGGTCGCCTTCAGGATCCTCTTTGCAGAAGGGATCGTGCCTTGCAAATGCCATCCACCAATCCTGTGCATCAGGTGCATAGGCCGATTCGACGACTTCGAATCCAGCTGATTCTATCAGCTCAGTCGTCTCATCAAGACTCCTGAAGCATTCCTTCCATGAATACTCGTCCTGTGAAACATAAGGCTCCAGATCTCCGGGAACAGGAACGCTCAGGTGCATCGGTTCACCGACACCGAACACTCCTCCCGGCTTCAATACCCGGCAAATCTCCCTAAGAGCCTCCATATAGCCTTCGATGCCCAGCGAAACACGAACCATCTCAAGAGCAGTCGTCGAATAGACGTAGTCGAACGATTCCGAAGCGAAGTTCGTATCCGGCACACCGGCCTTTATCCCGAGAACCGAATCCCCCACACCCCACAGGACGGAATTCTTCCTGAGATGCTCAACCATCGGGTCTCCATCCATCCGGTCGTCCCAGGGATCGATCCCGACAGCGAATACCCCGTACTCCTTTGCAAGAAAACAGGTTTGCCACCCCCGGTTCGAGCCTATATCAAGTAGTT
>CAZPHR010000177.1:0-2579 GCA_964586475.1 uncultured Methanomicrobiaceae archaeon | reverse complement strand
GTATTGATGAAGGATATTGAGGTATCAAAAGAGAACTCATCTCTTCCGGAGAATCCTCCAGAAGAAGCATTTAAGAGGGCAGATCTATTCCTGCTGAAATGCAGGGGTCTCATCTGAAAGGAGAATAGATCAAAATTATCCGGATTATCTCTTCTCCATATACGCCCTGATGCGATCCCCGGCGTTCTTTCTCAGGTTTTCGTAGAAGATCGCGTAGTCGTACATGTGATAGATTCCCTTCGGGAACGTGACGCTCGTTGCAGGGAGCTCTTCGGGATTTGAGATGTCACTTATCACCAGGGCGTTTCCGACCTTCTGTGCGGCGGCGAAGTTCGGGTACCTCGCCGGTTTTGCGGGATCTTCGTGCCTGAAGAATGCCGCCCCGATATTCATATCCGCCGGGGCGAACTCTTCATCGGTCCTCCAGTTCAACGGGTTTGTCACGAATGTCCCGGGGATGATCGTCGGCCCCTCCTTCTCCTTGTCTTCTTCATCCGAGATGGTATTGTAGAGAATGAAGCAGCCGGTCTCAGTGGCGTTTTCGCTGATCCTCATAAGGGGGTTTATGTCGAGATCCTCTTTCGTTATTGAGTATCCTATTGTGTAGGCGGCGACGAGCTTCTTTAAAGATTCTTCGCTATCGAACAGGAGCTCTCCTCCTTTTGCCAGTTCGACGGTCCTGACCGAGCACTGGCTGTGGGCTGCGATTATGATGGGACGCTCCCCCCGGTTGAAGTTTTTGAGGAAGTAATCAAATGCTGCAATCAGGTCCTGCTGACCGAGCCTGAATATAGGGTTTGCATCTGTCAGCATCAGCGGATTGATCTTTACATTGTTCTGCCTGTAAAATGGTGCGTATATATTCGCCTGACCGTCGAAGATGCTGGCCTGCTCGACCAGCGTCCATTCGGCCTTCTCCCTCAGCCAGGGGTCGGAGAGGTCCATCAGGTACGTGGAATCGTCCGAGAGGATCGTCGGGTAGACCCAGAATAAATCTACCGGCTGCTTCTCTTTGCTGAAGTGCTCCGGCATCGAAAGCCAGCAGTCCGGATTCGAATAGTCCGGGGCGGCTTGGACGTCTTTGTCCGGGTCGAAGGGAGGAAGTGTCTTTGGGATTCCAAGCTCTTCTCCCCTGAGGGCTTCGAGTGCTGATTCGTTATTCATATTGAAAACTCCAAACTTATATTCGCGATTTGGGGACGATCTTTAAAATAGATTTGTTTTCAGGTTTTTTTGTTATTGACTCTCGAAAACTTCGACAGGTACTATCTAATCTGTCGAAAAAAAACGGAAATTTTCGACAGGTCATTTTTGACTTGTCGGGTATCACCACACTTCCCGGGAATTCTAAATGATACAGTCAGACTTAAATAAGACGAAAATAAGCCCAAATTCTCTTTTTACACATCCACACAGAAGCCCCGGAATCAATGATCTCATCCTCCTCCTATACAAACATCCTCTGAAAAAACAGGACAAATATGTGCCGTCAAATCGATGGGATTCAGCGTTTATTTGGCGTAAAATCGACGAATATTTGTTCTTTAAAATAGCTACCCGAAGGGCCCTGTAAAACAGAAAAAGGAGCCCGAATTGGGGGTAGATCACTTGATCTTTTTCTGGAGTTTCTTGAGCTTCTTCTTGGCGGCCTCACTGCCCCCGGCTGCCTCTTTCGCAAGAACCTCTGCTTTGGCCTTCTTTAATTTGTTTAGTTTTGCTAATTGTTTTTTAGTTGCTGCCATACTGTCATCTCTTTTGCGTCTTTGCCTGTTTTAATTTATTTTGGAGCCTTTTATAA
The DNA here is from genome assembly GCA_964586475.1 of uncultured Methanomicrobiaceae archaeon. Classification (GTDB taxonomy): domain Archaea; phylum Halobacteriota; class Methanomicrobia; order Methanomicrobiales; family Methanomicrobiaceae; genus Methanolacinia. The sequence goes on along the minus strand of CAZPHR010000177.1, from coordinate 781 downwards.
TATCCTTTGATTATTTTGCCAACCTGTATGTTCTCAGGTAGGGATGCAAACGGACAAAATGTGAGGTGCAAGCTCGGGGGTCAAATGGGGTTTTTTAGAGGTGCCGATTTGGCACTGGTGATAATAATTTATACCACCATGCTGATAATCTAAACATAGGTGTCTGCAATGGAGAAGAGCTATAATTTCAGAACCATGCTCAGAAAAGAACCCGAAGGCGGATATACGGCATATGTTCCCTCACTCCCAGGTTGTGTGACATACGGAGACACAATCGATGAGGCGGTTGACATGGTCAGGGAAGCAGTCGAGATCTATATCGAGAGCCTTATCGAGCATAACGAAACCGTTCCTTCGGACGACGAAGTCCTCGAATACAACCTCCAGATAAAAGCCCAGGCATGAAACTTCCGAACCTGAACCCGGAGAAGGTAATCAAAATTATCGAAAGCCGGGGTTTTGTTCTTGACAGGGTGAAGGGAAGTCACCACATATACATACATCCCGAAACCAGACAGAGGGTTGTAATTCCCGTTCATAAAAAAGACCTTCCAAAAGGCACACTAATGGAGATCCTGAAACAGGCAGGAATCAAGAAGGAAGATTTGGAAGGCAAATGATTTTTTTAATCTTTTTTGCACGACCATGACGATGGAAAAACCCGGATAATAAATTAAAATTTAAAAAGAACTAAAAAAGAAGCCCGGATTGCGGGCTGTTCACTTAATCTTTTTCTGGAGTTTCTTGAGCTTCTTCTTGGCGGCCTCACTGCCCCCGGCTG
>CAZPHR010000176.1:1382-2736 GCA_964586475.1 uncultured Methanomicrobiaceae archaeon | reverse complement strand
GAGGGAACATTACGGGGACATTCAGCTCCTCTATGCTGCGAAGGCAAACGGAAATCTTTCTGTTATGAGAGTACTTGCGAGCCTGGGTGCGGGTGCGGATGTATTCTCTTCCGGAGAACTTCATCTCGCGCTCCTCGCAGGGATGTCCCCTGAAAAGCTACTCTTCAACGGGAGTTCAAAGTCAAGAGAGGATCTTGAACTTGCGGTAGATAAGGGCGTCCGTGTCTCTGTAGACTCATTTGATGAGTTAAGACAGCTGTCAGAGGTTGCAAAGAATAAAGGCGCAGAGGTCGAGATATCCTTCCGGATTAATCCTGCACTTGAAGTTCCAACCCACCCGAAGATTGCTACCGGCCTTGCCACAAGTAAGTTCGGTATTCCTGCCGGCCAGATTCTCGATGCTTACAAGGCTGCGATTGAATCCGATAACGTAACGCCTGTAGGAATGCATTGCCATATTGGCTCGCAGATTCTGGATGTGGCACCATTTGCGAAAGCAGCAGAAGTCATGGTGGATCTAGCAGGTAAGATTACTGACCTGGGTGTTCGTCTTGCATTCATCGATATCGGCGGCGGACTGGGAATCCCATACAACCGCGAGAAGGATAAGATGCCGACGCCTGAAGAGTATGCAAATGCCGTGATGCCCGTCTTTTTGAAGGGCATCGAGAAGCATGGCATCAAGCCGCAGCTATGGGTTGAGCCCGGCAGGTATCTCCTGGGAGATACGACTGTTCTGCTTACAAAGGTGAATTCGGTTAAAAAGGCGCACAAGAACTTTGTCAATGTGGATGCCGGATTCAACCTCCTTCTCCGTCCTGCAATGTATGACTCATATCATGAGGTCATGGTTGCGAACAGGATGGATGAGGAGCCTGTGGAGACCTATACGGTCACAGGCCCGATATGCGAGACCGGGGATATCCTTGCCGCTGACAGGAAGCTTCCCCGTGATGTAGATGATGATCAGATTGCAATGCTCGATGCCAGAACCTATGGCTCTTCGACGTCTTCGCAGTCCAACATTCGCCCACGTTGTACAGAGGTTATGGTAAAGGAATATAAATCTGCTCCCATGCGCAGGAAGGAGAGCATAATCGATATCATAAATACGATGCAGAAGCTGCCCTGGCATGAGGAATAGGGAGTAATGATTTGAGTTGAGAGTCCATTATGCCCTGATGGACGACCTCTGCTCCTGGGAAGAGTTCGAAAGACTCGTCCTGAATAAAACAGAATCCTCCGGGGAGGAATCTGACGGGAGGTCTGCCGCAAGAGATGTGGTGTCGGATGCCGGGAGGCTCCACACCCGGTTGTCTGATCTGAAGGCAGGTCCTACTCTGGGAGCTTTTTT
>CAZPHR010000176.1:0-1372 GCA_964586475.1 uncultured Methanomicrobiaceae archaeon | reverse complement strand
AAAGCCGCAAGGTTTGATCGCCCCGACGGCGGGTACGGTTATGTTTCACGTATTCTCTGCGGTGACGATACCGGGGAGGTAGTTCTGACACTCTGGGATGACAAGGCGTTTGCTTCAGGAGAGATCTCCGAAGGAGAAGTCCTTGAGGTCGTCGGCAGGCTTAAGCGAAGGGGGACTGTTGATGTGGCGGACCTCAGGAAACCGGAGAAACCACCTGAAATTCGTATTCGTGAGATGGGGATGAGGACCTTTGGCCCCGTCAGTCTTAATGCAGTGATACTTGCCTTTGCAGGTGAAGGCAGCTCTCAGGGTGCTGATGAGAAGATTTCCAGGTATATCCGTCTCATTGTTGGTGATGATTTTGGTGAGGCTGAGGTCATGTTCTGGAACAACGATGCCCCTAAAGGATTCCCGGCAGGTTCGTGTGTGAGGATAACCGATATATCTGAGAGGCCGTCATCAGGGTCAAAGAGAAGTTATTCTGCAGATGAAAAATCAGGAGTTTCAGCTTTTCAGGGTGAGAACGGGGTTGTGAAGCACCGCTTTTTTTCCTGCATATCCGGCATTTATGGAGGGTGGAGCGGTTCGATCTCAGTTGTCATCCGGGAACCCGGTGAAGTTCGTGAATTCGTAACCCGCAAAGGGAATATCTCCTGTGTCAGAAATCTGCAGGTTTCTGATGAGAGCGGGAAAACCTCTCTTGTGATCTGGGGCGGACAGGCCTGCCTGCCTTTTCTGAAGGGAGACAGGGTTGATATTTTCTTTGCCGAAGCACGAGTCAAATCCGGTGAAGGAACAGGCGATGGTTCATTACAGGATATTGAAATCCACGCAGGATATCAGTCTTTTGTATCGTTCAGTGAGACCGGAGGAGAGACTGCATATATCAGGGGCGTAATAGTCCCCCGGAACGGATATTTCAGTATTGACAACAGTGAAACCTCCGGTCCCGTAAAAGAGATGAAAGAAGTGATGAAAGCCGGTATGGAGGTTGAAATTAATGGCATCCTCTATGATTCGGGGAGGATTGAGGTGAAGGAATTCAGTGGAACAGCTCCTGATTCAATCATTCTAAAAGCGAGGATTGAGAATGTGAAGAAGATATCCGGGTGCTGAAGATGATTACTTTCGCGCCGCATGGCATGTTATCTTTATAACCGGTTCAGCAATTGATTAGTATGAAATGATGCCTGAAACATCTTCTACAGGCAGAATTTACAAGAAAGTTCGAGAGGTATAGGAAATGACAGAACTTGAAATTGAAGACCTGCCCGGAGTCGGGCCGACAACAGCAGACAAACTACGTGAGGCCGGGTACGGTACTATCGCGGGTATAGCAACCGCTTCATATGCAGACCTTGCAGAGGCCGCA
>CAZPHR010000175.1:1506-2764 GCA_964586475.1 uncultured Methanomicrobiaceae archaeon | reverse complement strand
AGATGGTCAAGGGCGAGATCTACGTCTTTGGCACAATTGATGTCATGATGCCGGGCTTTGCGTACCGCGAAGATGTCGATCTTGATGTAGATGGCACAAAAGGGACTTTCAAACTCTTCGAGGGTGACCTTGGAGAACGCCACGGCAAGTCCAAGGGAGTTACCATCTACGGAAAGCTCTATATCAAAGCCTAATATTTTTTTTAATTTTAATTTCCGGTATTAAAAAAGTTTAATTTAGATTTTATTTACTGTTTGCAGGCATATTATTCGTGATTGTAATAATTTGCAGCATAGAGTCTGCCATTTGCTTTTCTCTTGGCCAGATCTCCGTTGAATTCTGTTAATATTTTCCCTGTTTCTTTATCTTCCAATTCACCTTTTTTCTCGAAAGTCGGAAGAATATCATGAGCTTTTCCAAAGACATAGGCGTTCCCCCCGTCCATGTTGGCGCAGGGCATCCGGCAATCGCCGAAGATCTTCAGCGTTCCTCCGTGCATCTCGGCTCCAGGGGCGTTTCCTGCATTCCCGTGAATGATTACCTCCCCTCCGGTCATTGTTTCTGCTGTGAAATCTCCTGCATCACCGGATACTTCAATAATTCCGCCTGTCATTCCCTTTTTTTCGCCCCTGTATCCTGATCCGCAGTAATCTCCTGCATTTCCGTGGCAGATGATTTTACCACCTCTCATTTCACGCCCAAGCCAGGAGTCTGCATCTCCCTTGATCTCAATAATGCCTCCTGACATGAAATTTCCACAGTGCATTCCAATACTGCCAAGAACAATTATACTCCCGCCGGTCATGTATTCTCCGACTCTTTTAATTCGTGAGCAGTCTCCGGAAAGAATGATCTCAATGTCGTCAGTGGTTTTGGCATCTCCATTAATGCTTACATCAAAGAGGTCGGTCAGGATTCTCTCCCTGTTGCCTGACCATATTGTTATATCTTCAGGATTTTTTGAAAGAAATATCTCCGGGGTTATGCTTTCCGCTTCTATTGGAATATACGGCTTTTTTCTGGGTTTCATTGCCAGTTCTATCTTCATAGATCCGTCTCCGTCTCAATGCATATGTTCCTGTGGAGATAATCGTATTCGACAGGATAATTGTCCATCGTTACTGAATAATAAAGGTCAAACTTCTTTTTGAATTCAGGGTCTTTGCCCATGTCGTAGTTTTCAGGTATTTTTGGGTTTACCCATATGGTTGCATTGTCGCCGTTCACAAGACAGTTGCCATTCTTTGAAACAACCCTG
>CAZPHR010000175.1:0-1496 GCA_964586475.1 uncultured Methanomicrobiaceae archaeon | reverse complement strand
ATAATCGGTGCATGAAAATCCTGATATGACTTTTTCATAATCGGCAGAGGGATCGATATCATCTGTCTTAATCGGGTAGATTGCAATATCTGCCTCCGCTCCCTCTCCAAGGTGACCCTTGCCGATAGATGTAATTCCCAGGGCTCTTGCCTGTCCGGCCCTTGTCATAACGGCGATATCATTCCAGTCAAGTTCACGGTCGAGTGAAGGAAGTATAACCCTTTTTTCTGTATCGGCGTGAACTGTCGAGAATTGCTGCTCCCTGTATTTTTTGCTCATCAGAAGCCCGATGATTTCAGGATATTTGACGAAAGGAGCTCCGTTCGGGTTATCCGTCGCCAGCATGCACTGCCACGGGTTTTTTGTCATGAGGGCAAGTTCAAGGCCGATGGACCACATGATGGAGTTAACGAGGTTCTTCCTTGAATAAAGAACAGGTATGATGCCTGATGCTGTCTCGAGTTCCACATCGTGATTGCTCCATTTATTGTTATAGAGCCTGTACAGGTTGAACTCCATCGGGCCGTCGGCGGTCATTGTTGTGGTCTTTCCAAACATCACCTGCCCCATATCGATGACAATCTGCGGTTTCCTGTTGATCATCCACGTGATGTCATCTGCTTTGGAACAGAAATCCGCCCAGTTCGATCCGCCGTAGGCATGATACTGTACATGTGTCATGTAGAGAGTCTGCCTGTCTTTGTTCAGGTCGGGCGTTCTCTGCATTGTTTCAAGTGTGCATTTGTAATTGCCCGGTTTCCCAAGATTATTGCAGTGTATATGTGCCGAGTGGGGGAGATTTAAGAGTTCATTTCCTCTTATCAGGTACTCGATAATCTCTGCAGGGGTTACTCCGAAGTAGTCTATTTTGTCGTGTATGCACCCTGTATCCTTTCCCCACCCCCACATCTCGGTCCCGCCGGGATTTGTGATCTTTACTGCAAATCCCCTGACTGCTGAAAGAGTCCACCCGATAATGGCGGCGACACGCTTGAGGTCTTTATCTGCAACAGCCTCCATTATGGACCAGTTGCCGTCAAAGAGGGTGTTTGCCATGGTGTCCTGGAGGTTGTTGTATGAAAATTCCTCATGAGTGTGCCTGGCTTCGAGGGGTGCCATGGCCCCTTCGAGGATTGATGTATACCCGAGTGCACTGTACCTGTATGTATTGGCGTATACCGTCGGCACACTGTAGCCTGATACCGGGTGCATGTAGGGCTGGGCACGCCCCCTTCCTGCACGCATATCCTCGGGACTCATATATCTCCCGAAATTGACCTTGGTTCCGCAGATATGGCTGTGTGAATCTATTCCTCCGGGAAGTGTAAGCTGCCCTTTTGCATCGATTACCGTGGCAGAGTCCCTGACCGATTCGACAATTTTACCGTCGCTGACGGCGATGTCCATCACTTCACCGTTGATTTCGTTCAGGGGGTCGATGACATATGCGTTTTTTACGAGGATATCAGCCATTATTTCACACCGCCTGAGATCTT
>CAZPHR010000174.1:0-2776 GCA_964586475.1 uncultured Methanomicrobiaceae archaeon | reverse complement strand
AAAACCAGGCCGAAGAGGCCGTGATACTGCTCAGGAGAGTAGGGCTTGACCGTGCTGCGGGTTATCTAGAAGGCGGAACCCATTCATGGGTGATGGCAGGTTACAAGACAGATCATGTACACCAGTTATCACCAGAGGAAGTCAGTGAAAAGCTGAAAGAAGACGCATTCTATCTTCTGGATGTCAGATCAGAAGAAGAATATGAAGAAAAGCACATCCCCGGAGCAATAAACATAATGGCGATGGATCTCAGGACAAGATACAAAGAACTCGAACCTGAAAGACCTGTAATAGTAATGTGCAGAACCGGCCATCGTTCAAGTCTTGCATGCAGTATCTTAAAACAGCATAATTTCAACAACGTATACAACGCGGCAGGTGGAATTACAGGCTATACAGCCGCAGGATACCTGAAATAAGGTGATAAAATGGAATGGATGCCATACCTTGCCGGAGCCGGGATAGGAGTCTTAAGCTGGTTTGCTTTTCTTATCTCAGACAAGCCCCTTGGATGTTCGACTGCCTATGCAAACACCACCGGGATGATCGAACGTCTTTTCCGTGGAAAAAAAACGGAAGATAAAGAATATTACAGAAAAATCAAACTCGGGATAGACTGGCAGTGGATGCTTGTCTTAGGAATTGCCGTCGGGGCGTTCTTAACAGCTATAATAACAGGAGGATTCACCCTCGAATGGGTTCCTTCAACATTCGGAGACAAATTCGGCTATGACCCCGCACTGAGATGGGGTGTCGCACTAACAGGCGGAATCCTGATGGGACTGGGTGCAAGATGGGCAGGCGGATGCACGAGCGGTCACGGGATCAGTGGAACACTCCAGCTGGCAATATCGAGCTGGATTGCGGTTATTGCATTCTTTATTTCAGGAATTGCAGTGGCGATGCTGTTATATGGAGTAATCTGAGAGGTGAGAGGAATGCTTGAAGAAATAAAGGACAATAAGAGAATTCAACTGGTTTTCGGCTTTATTTTTGGCATATTCTTCGGATTCTTCCTGTATATCTCCGGTGTTACACACTATAATATAATCATCGGTCAGCTGCTGCTCACAGATTTCACTGTTCTAAAAGTTATGATGACAGCAGTTATCGTCGGAATGCCGGGCATATATATATTAAAGAGCAGAGGAATGGTGAAACTCCATGTCAAACAGGGATCAGCAGGATCCACTGTAATCGGCGGCCTGATCTTCGGGGCGGGATTTGCAATACTTGGATATTGTCCGGGCACTGTTGCAGGGGCTGTCGGCCAGGGATCTCTTGATGCCCTCTTTGGAGGAGTGTTGGGAATACTGATCGGTGCCGGTCTCTTTTCCTCGCTTTACCCTTTATTATATGAAAAAGTCCTGAAAAAAGGTGAATTCATGCATATGACAATCCCGGAAAAGTTTGGAGTGAATCCATGGTTTGTGATAATTCCAGTGGTTATATTAATAATCGTTATTCTTGGAGGACTGGAGTATATGGGATTATAAAAAGGATTAATTATGTCGATAATATGGTTTGAAAATATAATTCTCATGGTAGTGATCTTATTTGAGATGGTCGGCGGACTTCTGATAATATATGGAGGAATAATCGCCACAGGAAAGGTTTTGCTCCTTGAGACAGGAAAAAAGAAGTATTCATACAACAGGATCAGGCTTGAACTGACAGGAAAGATCGTATTCGGCCTGGAATTCCTGATAGCTGCAGATATTCTGGCAACCATCATATCACCTTCACAGGAAGAACTCATAATGCTGGCAGTGGTTGTAATCATAAGGACTGTACTGGGTTATTTCCTTGAGAAGGAAGCAAGAGAATTCCAGATAGAATAATCAGATTCTCAATAGTATCAAAAATATTCGATTCCATTCTTTTCAGTGAAGGAATGAAAATTAGTATTCATATGACCATTTCAGCATGAATTTTCTATTGTGTGTAAAACCCGGATATTAAATTTTTTTTAGATAAATGAAACAAAACATTCATAATTGATGGGATTTTTACAAAATAATTCCCAAAAAAAATGTTCTATTAATAAAACTTTTAAAGGATATATTCGTAAAGTATATTGATTGATATTGGAGGGATCCAATACTGTCGCATATCGGAAACCAAACCAAATAAATTCATAAAAATGGAGGAAATTGTATGAAGTTGAATAAAGAGGAAGCATTTACCGGTCTTGAGGCTGCAATTGTACTTATTGCATTTGTAGTTGTAGCAGCCGTTTTCTCATACGTAGTACTCGGAGCCGGTTTCTTCACAACACAGAAGGCACAGGAAGTTGTCTATACAAGTGTTGATCAGGCAAGTTCGAGTGTTGAGATACTTGGAGATGTCTATGGCCTTAACAGTTCAGGCGCATCTACTATCGAATACATTGACACAGTAAGATTCACCGTTGGTCTGACAGCAGGTGGATCAGCAGTGGATTTCTCTCAAACGACAATCACCTACAGTGATAAAACCAATGTATCAAGACTTGACAGAGAAGGAGATGCAATTGCAACTGCTTCGGTTGATGCAGGACAGTGGGGAGTTATTAGAATGGCAAATAATGCAAGTGGCGACCTTCTCCTCGAAGATCAGGAACAGTTTACAATTCTTGTAAACCCGATTGATGACATCAGCGCAAATCAAGAGTTCCAGATTCAGATTCGACCTGCAGTTGGTACCGCTTATTCGATCGTTAGATCAGCACCTGCAAGAATTCTGGGTGTAAATCCGTTATACTGAGGAGATGATGATAATGAAGATGTTTAAATCA
>CAZPHR010000173.1:0-2777 GCA_964586475.1 uncultured Methanomicrobiaceae archaeon | reverse complement strand
TCAGACAATCTAAAAATAATGGTCGAAATCATAAATATTGCCGGAAAAATAATTGCCGGGTTTTTTATTCTGGCTCTTATCATTTTTGTCACCTTTATTCTGACAGTGACCATCTTTGGAATATATACACATGAAAATAAGATGTCAGATTATTCATATGACCTGTACCTTTCGACAACAAAGCCGGTACATAATGCAACACTCCTTTTACCTCTCCCCTGCAGATATGACAAGGACACAGGAGATTATCATACCTTCATCAGCCTCCCGGAGATTTCAACAAGGCATTTTGATATGGGAAACATTTCAACGCAGATCGAATTAAGGGATGATTGCATCGTACTCAATATTTCGGCAGAATCGATACTCCCAATTTATAAAAACCATATAGAGCCTGTTCCAATCTACCCCGGCCAAAACGAATCTGAACTCCCACCGGCTCCAACAACTGTATATTCCAATGTCTATTCTGCTGAAACTCCCGGGATTGTCAGAATGGAGATGCACAGGTATTACCTCAAAAAAGATGAAGAAATAAATACCAGGCAGCCATTTGAGGAAGAGATGCTTATGAGACCGTTTTTCATCAGGGATATGACAGGAAACGAGGACTCAGTCGCGGAATATACAGGCAGAACAGGTGATACATATTCCGAATCTCCGGTTGAAGTTCCTGTTTGCCTTTCATATGATACGGATTCTGATACCAATTTCAGTATTTCCTGCTCTCTTAGGGGAGCAAACGAATGGCATGTCCTCGGGTGGCAGTGGAATTCATATGAACAGATAATCGGAAAAGAATTCACCGGTCCTCATAACGGCACATATATGCTTGAGGGCAAAATAATTGCAGGTGACGGAATTTACTAAAATAAAAGCAGAATACACAGGTGATAATATGGAGAAGATATTTATTGCTATTCCATATAATCTAATTATCAGGGGGCAAAAAAATGATTGAGATTGTTATACTACTGTTATTGCCGTCATGCCTTTCAGTTATTATCTGCTACGGGCTTGATTTAGTCAGTTCCCGAATGCTGAAGCTTTCAGCTCCATTCGTTCTGTTCGCTCTTTCACTTATCCTGTGGACAGTGACCATAAGGAATTTCGGGGATATGGGAATAATTGCAGTCTCTGCATGGTTCATTACAATCGCCATTGCAGTCTCCTGTGCCGTCGCAATCGGGATGAATATCTTTCCACCGGGCCTGGGGAAAAAACGGGATGCAGTAATAGCATTCATTTCTCCTTTCATATCCATACCTTTCTTATTTATGATGTTTATCACCCCCGAGATGGTTATCGGACAGGCCTATCCTGATTACTTCTTTTCTAAAAGACTGCCTCTTTCCGGCTGGATTATAGATGCCTTAACTGCCAGTTACGAGTTTACTGCAGGCGGAGAGAGCATTCTTCCGGGGATATTATTGAATATCGGATTTTTCATCGAGATGATAATCCTGATGGTCCCGGCATTCTGGCTACTTAAAACGGTACTGAGAATTCAGGAGAGTATACCTTCTTAAAAAGTGAAGAAGGCGTTAAATTTTATTTTCTTCTATAACCATGAATCAGAGTTATCAAAATGAATCCCATGAGAATCGCAATTAATCCAAAACCCGGGGTTTCGACATTTTCTCCCGAAGTGGCCGGCAGACTGGAGGACTGGTTCACAGAGAAGTCTGTTTCATCAGGGCCAGTGTCGTAATACCGGAGATATATGCCGCTGTTCTCAGGATAGTTATCCTCCCAGACAATTCTCCAATCCGAAACAGAAGGATTTATCTGGTTGCCATCTCTTTTTGAAAGCAGACCTGTCGCTCTCGTTTTTAAATCATAGAAATATATCGAGGTCCCGTTTTTATTGTAAAATCCATCATTATATCCATAGAGATAAACCGCAAGATTGTCATCGATATCGAGGGATCGCATAGGAATGATGCCCTCAGTTATAATTTCTGTGCTGCCTGAAGTGATATTATAGAGAAATAATTTATAGGAGGCAGAATCTCCTCCATGAAAAAGGGATTCAATCCAGCCGGCACGATCACCTGAAATCGAGAGATCCCAAATAGATCCCTGATCACTATAAATCAGGATTTTCTCTTTTTTCAATAGATTGTAGAGATAAATGCTGTAGGATGTCTCATTTCGTACACTGAAAAGAATGTTTTTGCCATCCGTATCTGTCACAGTTCCCCTTGGAGATCCAAATTCAATAGCTGAAAGGCTTTTTGCGGAGATATTGTATATGCTAATCCTGGACATCTTTTTTCCCTGACCGAAAGATTCCTGCCAGATTATAATATCGCCTGCAATGACAGGTGCTAACTGGTCGCCATATTCACCGGCAACTATCTCAGTTAATCCGGATTCAAGATCGTGAATATAGATATCACAGCCGGTCGAACTTCCGGAAAACGAATCGGACCAGACAATATACCGCCCGGATATTTCAGGATTGCCTGCCTTTATGCCGTCTATCGGAATCTGCGCCTCATCCCCTGAGGTAATATTGTGGACGATTATCCTGTCTTTCGCACTGGCATATACCTGGTGTTCCACGTATAAATCATATTTCGAGAGCCAGACGATATTATCGCCGTCTATTGAAGTCCCATAATTCCCATAAACATTTTTACTTACCAGAATATCCTCATCAGTTAATCCGGCACTGACGATCCCTGCGAGAATAATGATTGATACAAAAAAAACAAATATAATATTGTTCATTAGTCAAATGCCCCTTGAATAACACTTCTGCAGGCATAGTA
>CAZPHR010000172.1:645-2778 GCA_964586475.1 uncultured Methanomicrobiaceae archaeon | reverse complement strand
GCTCGACTCGGACACGCAATTCGCCGCGTGCGGGCGCACGCTGCAGCGCTGCGAGTCGCTGCTGCAGGCGCGTATCGAAGTCCGGCGACAGCTGCGGCCGCGGCAGTTCGCCAGCGAGCCGGGCATCGAGCGCCGAGAACTCCGTCAGCCACGACCGGCATCGCGCGCAGTGTGCGAGATGGTCGCGGACGATGCCGGCGCGCACGGGCGCCAATGCGCCGTCGTGCAGGTCCAGCAGGTCGTGCTCGAAGTCGGCGCAGGGGCCGATCAGGGTCGGGTCGTTCATGCTGCCTTGACCTCGTCGGGGCGCGCGAGCTCCATCAGGCGCTTGCGCGCGCGGTGCAGGAGATTCTTGACGGTGCCCAGCGGCAGGCCGAGCTGCTCGGCCACCGCGTCGTAGGACCGATCCTCGAGATAGAACAGCCGCACGGCTTCCTGCTGGTTGCGCGGCAGGGTGTCCACCAGGCGCAGCAGGTTGTCGCGCTCCGGGTCGGCGGCCGGGCCCGAGGCGATGCTCGCGGCGGCGTGCTGGGCCTCGGTCGAATCCGGGTCGTCGAACGAGACCGTCGGCCGGCGCCGGCGCAGTTCCTGAAGTCATGAAGGAGATCGATAAAGAGGCTGCACTGATGAACGTACGTTTGAATGATTATACGGGCGGCCTTGAGATATACGCGGATCCGATGTTCGAGAAGGTTTTATTCAATCTTGTTGAAAATTCATACCGCCACGGCGGTGCAAAGAATATCACAGCGAAATATGAAGTAAATGATAACGGGTGCACACTGATCCTGGAGGATGACGGATCAGGGATTGAGGAGGAGATCAAGGACCGCATATTTAACAGGGGATTCGGGAAAAACAGTGGACTGGGCCTGTTTCTTGCACGGGAGATCCTTGATATAACAAATATCGGTATCCGTGAAACGGGAATTCCCGGCAGTGGAGCCCGTTTCGAGATTTTAATTCCAAAAGAAGCCTTCAGGGAGATAAAGGAGTGAGATGATGTCAGTTTCAAAGGTTCTGATTGTAGAGGATGAGGTCATAGTCGCAATGAGTATTGAAAGAACACTGTCGTCTTTCGGTTATGACGTTACAGGTCTTTCGACAACTCCGGAGGATGCTATCAGGATGGCCGGGGAGTTAAAACCTGATCTGATCCTCATGGATATAAACCTTGATGGTGAGATTGACGGGATAGATGCAGCAGAAAAAATTACTGAGATGTCGGATATTCCTGTTGTTTACCTGACATCCTACACAAACGAGGAGACGCTAAGAAGAGCTATAGGGACTAATCCATATGGTTATCTTACAAAACCTGTCCGTCCAAAGGAGATCTACACCACAATAGAGACTGCCCTGAATAAGCACAGGGCGAACCTTGCAGAGAAGAAACTCAGGGAGAGCCAGAAGACACAGTGGGAGATCCTGAACAGCATCGACCTTGGACTCTGCATTGCCGGTTACGATCCAAAATCCGGAAGATGCACCCTCAAAGCGATAAATGATAAGGCATGCGGCATTCTTGGAGTCTCCGGGAAAGATCTCTGGAAGAGGTGTGCAGATCTCGAAGAGTTTATTCCGGGAGTGGGAGCGGGAGTCTCCGGCTGTATATCAGAAGGAAAGAAACGCATGGTCCTGAACCTGAAAGAGAATGAAAATCCGGAAAATGCTGCCGGATTGCAATACGTAATCACGATAAGCAGGTCTGATGCTCATTATTCCGTTTTCATCACATTTCTTGATCCCGGGGAGGGTTCGGGAAACGGGGATATTTCAGATTCTCCTGCCTTCTCTGATAAACAGATTTACCGGGAATATACAGGTATCGGGATAATGAGGGAGCATATATCATCGATCCTGAGTCTTTGCGAAGACGGGGATGTTTCTGCAAAAATGATATCCGCACATGCACTTGAGATTGAAAAGATACTGAAAGATCTCTGCTGAACTCTTTTTGAGTTATCCCTTAGATCTGCCATATATAAGAAATTATAAGAAATAATAAATTCCAGACCAAAGGATTACTTTAAGGTTGAGGTATATGAAAGAAGCCGCAGAATACCTGGAAGATTATGTCCGGAGGGTTAAAGGTTCTCTTCGCGGGGTTGATGAACGGGCAGGCCATGCTAT
>CAZPHR010000172.1:0-554 GCA_964586475.1 uncultured Methanomicrobiaceae archaeon | reverse complement strand
TCACTGATACAGAAGGGCAGTTATCCTCCCATAATCCCAAAAGCGGTTAAAATTATCAAAAACAGTTCTATAAGGCTTGCACCGATGCAGAAGAGTATGAGTTCAAGTTATACATGGGAGGGAAAGGCTTTCGGGGGTGTTGGAAAGATAGAGGATGATGAGATCATCGAATGTGAGTTTGCACCTGAAGATGAGGAATATCTCGCCATTGTTCTTCCAAAGGAGGATATTAAAGTGCCGGGTGAATACAATCTCGACAACGCTCTTGCACTCTGCTATGCTGTCGCCCTGAACTCATCCCCGCTTGATGAGCAGTCGCTTCAGGAATGGGTGCACGGTTTTGTCCTTGCCAGGATATCTGACTATCCTGTTGAATGATTCACAATATATATTTTTTAGGAATTCTCTCAAATGGGAATGAGCCCCTGTCGCGACAGCCCAAAGCCCCGGGGGTCACGTTTGAAAAAACTGGATTGAAGAATGAATTTTACTGGACAAGATTATGTGTATAGTGCTCTGGCTCCTGGTAAGTTTCGAGCCGCCCTGCTTCGTTT
>CAZPHR010000171.1:0-2804 GCA_964586475.1 uncultured Methanomicrobiaceae archaeon | reverse complement strand
GGTTCAGGGCCTAGTCATGTAGATGTTCGAGGGTTCGAATCCCTTCCCTCGCATTTTTGTTTTTTTATATTACTCTTAATTGAATAAGCATCGTCTATGCTCATGATTTTTTGTATTTTGCCTGATTGCGGAATATTGCATATCCTACAATGAAGGCCATAAATCCTGTAGCAATGAGTATGGATACTGCCCATGCTCCGGCGCCGGCGATGTCCGTATCTGCGAGGATGAATATAGCTGTTGTCCCAACCGGAATATTCAGGATCAGGCTTGCCACTAGACCGGGGTTGTATCGGCGGTCTTTTATTCCTGCAATAATGTGTGACAGACCGTTTAGTACTGTGAAGCAGGGTACCCAGAGGCCCCATGCCGGATCAACAGCCATAGCAGCTACGGCTGAAGCGGGAAAGAGCACCCAGATGATTCCTACATTAATCCAGTATGCTTCTCTTGGCGAGAGTACGGGAGCATCCGGTTCAGGCCCGGATTTTTTGGCGAATCTTCGCGTGAGAGAATCCATAAATCCTCCCGGCCAGAGGTATTCCTCACACTGGTGAATAAAATATACCGGCAGGCATGCCCAGATCCAAAATACCGGAGTGCCTTTTGGGTATACTAAGAGCAGAAGGAAAAAAGTAGTATATATGGCAAGAAATGGTGTTCCACATTGCCAGTGGGTGTGCAGCCAGGATGCAGCTACAGACAATCTGCACCGGCATGGGCAGTCAGTCATGTGGTTATTGTTTATCCTCATAAAAGAAAAGGATTGAGACCGGTAATTATGTCAGGATGACTTCTAATCTGATCTTTGAGATTTGAGGGCTGTTTGGAGGTTCAAATCTTTTATCTCATATTTTGCTGTCATTTTAATCTTCAAAACCCAAGTACTCATCTTATAAATAGAATTTCCATCGATATTTGTAGAAAGGTACCTGGGTGTCATTTCTTAGAAATTGTTCGTTGTGATAATTATCAGGCACATTCCGGTGAGATCGTTTTTACGGATATAAAATATCATATAAACCGACGTTTTCACCGGGAATCTAAATTCATGGAGGAGAATTTCAGCCTGTTCTGAAGACCGGCATTGACAGGTGCCCTTTTGTACGGAGGATTTTATGGTTGGTAACGGACTTGAAATACTGGCGGCCTTTATTGTCTATCTTGGCATTATGGTCGCAATTGGCTTTTTATATTATAAAAAGACGAACAGTGTCAGTGATTATATTCTCGGGGGAAGGGGATTAAACCGGTATGTAACAGCACTAAGTGCAGAAGCATCTGATATGAGCGGCTGGCTTCTTATCGGGCTTCCGGGTCTTGCATATCTTTCGGGAATGTCTGCCATATGGGTTGCACTGGGCCTGATAATCGGAACATTTCTAAACTGGAAATTTATTGCAAAGAGACTCAGGGTATATACCAAAAATGCAAATGACTCACTCCCACTTCCCGACTTTTTCCAGAACAGGTTCGGGGACCAGTCGGATATCATCGGTGCGATCTCGGCTGTTTTTATCCTGATCTTTTTCCTTATATACACATCCGCACAATTCGTTGCAGGCGGAAAACTGTTCAATACGGTCTTTGGGATAGATTATACGGCCGCACTTTTGATTGGCTCGATGATAGTCGTATTATATACGTTTACGGGCGGTTTTAAGGCTGTCTGTCTTACCGATTTTATTCAGGGCTGCATGATGTTCTTTGCTCTCCTTATAGTCCCGATTGCAGCACTTGCCATGATTGGCGGACCGGGAAATGCAATTGCAGGAATTGAGCAGATCAATCCCGCACTTTTAAACCCGTTCGTCGATCCGGATGGGAACCCTCTTACGATTATCGCAGTTGTTTCCATGCTTGCATGGGGTCTCGGCTACTTTGGACAACCGCATATTCTTGTCAGGTTTATGGCAATCAAAAAGCCGGGTGAAATAAAGGAAGCAAGGGCTGTTGCAATGATCTGGGTTATCATTTCGCTCCTTGCCGCTGTCGCGATAGGTATAATCGGGAGAGTGTTCCTCGATCAGCCGCTTATAGGTTCAGACTCGGAGACTGTCTTTATGGTCATGACCGGAGAGGTTTTCTTCTCCTTTTTGGCAGGGATCATATTCTGCGGAATTCTTGCGGCAATAATGAGTACTGCCTCATCGCAGCTTCTTGTGAGTGCATCCGCGGTTTCGCAGGATCTTTACAGGACATATCGCGAAACCACTGCTTCTGATCGGCAGCTGATCTGGATATGCAGGTCCTCTGTCCTTATTGTAGCGATTCTTGCAATTGCACTTGCGATCAACCCGGACAGCTTCGTATTCAATATAGTTTCATATGCATGGGCCGGTTTTGGTGCGGCATTCGGACCGATCGTAATTATGGCACTTTTCTGGAAGAGGACAAATCTCCAGGGTGCCCTTGCAGGAATTATTGTCGGCGGACTGACAGTTCTCATCTGGAAGCAGTTTGGATTCTTCGGCCTCTATGAGATCGTCCCCGGCTTTTTATTCTCACTGCTGGCTATCTACCTGGTAAGCAGGTATACTGCACCGCCTGACGAGTCACTGGTGAAGGTCTTTGAAGAGACCGAAAAAGAGCTCACTGAGAGTGTGGACTGAATCCGGGAAAAATATATTTAATCTTTTTTGAATCAGAAATGATTTTTTTGGTGGGTCTTAATTCATTGATCCGGCGATTTGAACGGAAGCGGCACATTTGCAGTATATTTTTCCCCGCTTTTTTTCTTTTTTGCTGGATATGAATTCCAAAACCCGACTATGGCCGTTAACCAGTAGAACCCGAACATCGCC
>CAZPHR010000170.1:0-2822 GCA_964586475.1 uncultured Methanomicrobiaceae archaeon | reverse complement strand
TTTATGTAAACCTATATGATTAATTTATTATGGAGTTGTCCCTTATCCAGAAGGAAATCCTTATAACTCTAATCACACTTTACCACAGGAAATCTGTGGCAATAAAAGGAGAGGAGATCGCCGAACTACTTAAACGTAACCCAGGAACTGTCAGAAACCAGATGCAGGCCTTAAAGGCTCTTGGCCTCGTCGAAGGGGTACCCGGTCCCAAAGGTGGTTACACACCTTCTTCATCGGCATATAATGAACTGAATCTTCTGGAATATGAAAAGGGAACTGATGTCCCGCTGCAGGTCAACGGAGTTTACTCCAGAAGTGTCAATGTGGCAGAGATCGATTTTACCACATTATGCCACCCGGATTTGTGCCATGCCGTTGTCAGACTCATCGGCAGTGTTAAAAGCTTCAATATAGGCGATGAGATTGCACTTGGGCCGACGCCCGTCAATAAACTCCTTGTCAAAGGTGAAGTGTACGGGAAAGACGAGGTAAACAGGTCCCTCCTGATATCTATTTCAGAGATGATATCACTCCCAAAGAAACAGATAAGCCATTACATGAGCAGCCCTGTCCATACACTGGACAGGAAGGATACCTTCAGTGATGCTATCGCCCTCTTCAGCAGGCATCATATACATGGCGCTCCGGTAATGGAAGAAGAGAGACTTGCAGGTATAGTAACACTCTCCGACATTGCACATGGCCTGAACAGGGGGGACGATATGAAAACGGCGGTTGAGAAAATAATGACAGAGGATGTCGTAATCGCCCCACCAAATATTAATCTCTTTGAGGTTATTGGCAGGTTTAAAAAAGAGGAGATCGGAAGAATAGTCATTGTAGAAGAGAATAAGCCGATTGGAATCCTTACGCAATCGGACATTCTTAAAGTCTTCCCGTCGCCATGAAAAAATCCATACAATACAAAAGGCCCGGTCACGCTGAAAGCGCCGGATATTCATTTTAGCAATTTTTTAAAACACTTTAAATAGTATTATTACACTATTTTTTTTAATATGAAAAATGTATTTTCCCGAAATCTTTCAAAAAAACAGGTTATGAGCACAGACGGGATGGTTATAGGAACAATCAGAAACATCATGATCGATCTTGACACAGGGAATGTCGAGAGTCTCGTCGTAAGACCGGAACAGGGCTTTGATACAGGAGGCTATAAGGTCGACGGAGAGCGTCTTTTTATTCCTTTCGAGGCAGTCAGGGATATAAAAGATTACATTGTTGTTGACAGGTACCTGTCAAAAGAATGAACTGAATATTTCCCTGATTACTTCTGAAAAACCATCCCCATATTTTTTCACACTAACACGATCTGCAGCTTCAGCAGCACCGCTCTGACCACCTGCAACTGCAATACCCATCCCTGCAGTCTCCAGCATCTCCCTGTCATTTTCTGAATCTCCTACAGCAACAAATTCCGACACAGGTATACCAATTTCCCCGGCAACAAGGCCAAGTGTCGTCCCTTTGTTGACATCCCCGGACTGGATATGTATCGCAAAACCAGAATCAAGGATCTTCACAGGCATGCCAGAGACTATTTCCCGGACTTCGTCAGGCTCGACAGTCCTTGCAAAGGCTATATCTGCAAAACGATACTCGGGACTGTAAAGCTGAAGTGATTCCCCCCTCTCCTCATAATAATTCCTTACTTTTTCATATGCCTCAAGGCATGCGGCCCTGTCAGAACAGATTCTCCTCTCACCTGCATAGGTGATCTTATACAGGCCTCCGTTCTCGGCAATGATTGTCCCGTCGGTTCCGATCATCTTGCTGAGAAATGTCAGTGAGCATTCAGTGTTTCCGCTTGCAAGAACAACCGGGATCCCGTTGTCAGTCAGCGTTCTGATTACAGAGATAGAATCAAGATTTATACGCCGCATCTTATCCGTTATTGTCCCGTCGACATCGGTTATCAGTGCGCGGGGGCGAAAAGAGGGGTTATTTGTCATCTATATGATATTATCAGTTATACAGGTTTAAGACCTGTCATCTCAACTGAAAATGCCGCTTCGCCTTCGGGTTGATCAGGACTGTCGACAAGTTTTGCGACACGTTTGCCGCCTTTGCTCTTACGGAGATAAATCCTGAACTTGGAGGCATGCCCGACAATGTTTCCGCCGGTTGGTTTTGTCGGATCTCCAAAGAATACTGCAGGATTTGACTGAACCTGATTTGTAACAATTACGACTGCATTGAATTCCTTCGCAAGCTTTGCAAGATCATACATGTGTTTGTTGAGTTTCTGCTGCCTGACTGAAAGTGTGCCACGCCCGGCATATTCTGCACGGAAATGAGCCATAAGTGAATCAACCACGATAAGACGGAGTGGTTTTTCGGTCTCTCTCAGATCGTTGGCAAGCTCCCGGATAGTATCTACAAGAAGCATCTGGTGATCCGAAGTGTATGCTTCTGCAACGTGAATATGCTCAAGAAACTCCTCAACAGGGGGAACATCCTCAAGCTCAAGACCCTCAACCATCTGCTTTATCCTCTCGGGACGAAAGGTATTCTCGGTATCAATATATATGACAGACCCGTTCAGACCGCCGACATCCTCCGGTAGCTGGGCATTCACCGCCATCTGGTGAGCAATCTGGCTTTTTCCCGAACCAAATTCACCATAGAACTCGATAATCGACATGGTCTCAAGACCACCACCCAGAAGAGAGTCAAATTCAGGAACAAATGTCGTCAGTTTTCTGACTTTTTTCCTTTCCTCAAGAACATCGGTGCCCTTCCGGAATCCCCCGATGTCAGCCATCTTTCTGGCTTCACGGATCATCTTTTTCGCTGTTGATTCC
>CAZPHR010000169.1:0-2876 GCA_964586475.1 uncultured Methanomicrobiaceae archaeon | reverse complement strand
TGATTGTTAACGGCCGTACCGTAAAGACACCAATAGCAATAGCATCAATGGCAGGAATTGTGGACGCGGATTATGTCCTGGCCAGAAAAGATCATATAGGAATGGCATTTATTGGAGGTTATTCTATCGATGAAGCCACGATAAATGCAAGCGCACTTATGGAAGAGGAGGGGCGCCCTGAATTCACATCTCCTGATCCCGTTGTAGCGATTAAAGCGGAAATGGAAAAGTTTGAGGGTAGTGATGTTGTTTTAGGCGTAAACCTCAGGGGAAGCAGTCCGCAGTCATTCGTATCTGTCGCAGAGGAGATTGGAGACAAAATAATCTACGAGATCGATGCCCACTGCCGCCAGCCGGCTATGATCAATGCAGGATGCGGCGAATATTATCTTAAAAATACAGAAAAGCTTGCTGAAACCGTCTCCGCGCTGAAGAGTGCAGGTGTTACCGTTTCAGTAAAAATCCGTGCAGGTGTGGCTGATGACGACCCGGGACTTGCAAGGCTTCTCTGGAAGGCCGGTGCGGATATAATCCACGTGGACCTGATGGACTTCGGGGTCTCGAAGATAAGGCAGATTCGTAACAGCTGCCCGGTTATTCTTATCGCGAACAACTCTGTCGATACGTTTTCGAGGATGAAGGATCTCCTTTCACATGGTGCGGATATTGTATCGCTTGCACGCCATTCCGATGCGGGGACGCTGGAAGCTCTCGATAATTCGATAGCAGCATATGCCGACGAGACGGGCTGGTACAACTCCCCGAAACAGCTCTGCAGGGGCGGGGATCTAAGGAGCCTTACGTTCTGCTGCATGCCGGTAAAGGAGTGCCCGCTGATTCCTGCGCTTAAAAAAGTGGGAATGTCCCCGAAGGAGTATCATGACCTGAAGGTCAGACTTGTTGAAAACACTCCTCTTGCATCGGGCTCGAGCACATGTTTCGGGAGCCTTGCATGGTGCTGTAAAAGTTCGACGCCCTGTATGTTCAGGGATATAAGCATAAAAAAGGAGGGCATCTCGCTTGCAGATTATATGAGATACAAGCGCCGCCTCTCTGAAAAGATAATGAGAAGGTTGTTTGATGAAGAAGACCGGGAAGAGATCGCGGGCTGAATACGCTCAGATTGCAATGATGCTCGAGGTCTGCGCCGGGGTGAAGCCCGGGAACGTGGATCGTTTTCACGATTATGACGAGACCTGGCTCGAGCATTTTCTTGCATCTGCGATCCTTGCCCGGCCGGCCTTTGAGGAGGCGGAGGATTTTTTATCTCCGGGAAAAGGAATCGGGGAGATAATCCGTGACGCCGTCGCCCTGACGAATACGCACTCCGGCGGGAACACCCATTTCGGGGCTTTTATTCTTTTAATACCTCTCATTGCCGGCGACGGCATCAGGGGGGCGTCCGATCTGGTTCGTTCGACCACCGTTGAGGATGCCGTTAATTTCTATAAGGCGTTTGCACTTACATCCGTCAGGATGAACGAGACCGACGAGCTGGATGTAAACGATCCTGCGGCGCTCGAACAGATCGCCGAGAAGGGGATGACGCTCTATGATGTGATGGAGTATTCGTCTGCAAACGATATGGTCGCGGCAGAGTGGACGAATGGCTTCAGGCTTACGGAGAAGACCGCCGAGTACCTCATTCATTCCGGGAAGGGAAGAAAAGCGATACCGGACGCGTTCATAAATCTTCTATCTGAAGAGACTGACACCTTTGTCGTAAAGAAATTAGGGCTTGAAACTGCCGGATGGGCAAGGGAGACGGCCCGCCTTGTAAAGGCGGGGGAGCTCTCCATCGAAGAGTTCGACATGATGTGCCTTGATAAGGGTGTCAACCCGGGATCGATTGCAGATATAACAATTGCCGGCATATATACCGCCATGTGCAGGGGATGGGAATGGGACTCTTAGGCGAAGGGATCAACGAGATAATCGCGACGACGGATAAAAACGCGGCACCGATAGGGATCATCGTAAAGGGGGATAATGCAAGGATGGTTCTCTTTCACGGGACGCATACTCTTGAAAATATCCGTAAATCCGGGTGGGTCGTCGCAAATATCATTCATGATCCGGTGATCTATGTAAAGACCGCATTCGACGATCTTCCGGAGGACTGTTTCTGCAGTGAGACCGCCGGCGATATGGAGGTCTGGAGGCTGAGGGATGCATCGGCGTGGATTGCATTCAAAGCAGAGATCGAGAGAGATTCAGGCGAGGCGGCGGTTGTGAAGCTTACCGAAGTTGCGACAGGGATCCCTGAGGAGAGACTGTACCCTGTAAACCGGGGCTTCAACAGCATAATCGAGGCGGCGGTCCATGGAACGAGATATATAATGAACCGCGATCCCCGCCTCGGCGAACTGATCGATCACCATGCCTCTCTCGTCCGGAGATGCGGCGGCCCCCGCGAGAGGGAGGCCCTCGATCTTCTTCTCGATTATCTCCGGGATTGATTTTTTTTACTAAAACGAAATAAGGGAGGGTGAGGTATCCCCCTCCCTATGGCCCTCCCCCTCGTCGTGATAGGTCGCAACCGGGGATGGGGGGGCATCCCCGTTTGCTCCAGGTTATTGAGTGTTAATTAAAACCGCACTATCCTCCCTGCGAAAATTCGCGTAGCGAACCCGCGCCCGGCCTGCCCCGGAGGGGCTTATGGCCTTAATAGAGGAAGGGAGTGTGAGGTATCCCCCTCCCTATGGCCCTCCCCCTCTATGGTGATAAGTCGCCAAGAGGATGGATGAACATCCCCGTTTGCTCCGGTGACTATTTTGTTTTAATATAACTGGAATGATGCTATAAACTGGTCTATCCTCTCTGCGAAAATTCGCGTAGCGAATTGAGCACTGGTCTGCCCCGTCAGGGGCTTATGG
>CAZPHR010000168.1:0-2880 GCA_964586475.1 uncultured Methanomicrobiaceae archaeon | reverse complement strand
AATATTGAATCTTTTCTGAATATCAAGGAGTTTATATGCTGCTCTTGAGCGGTAGCCTTCCGATTTGGATTTACTATAGTATTTGTCCTTTCCCCACTGAGATCCCATATTTAACCTGAATGAATTATCTGTTTTTAGAAGTTTGTCTGCAGTTCATATAAATCATTCAATATATGCATAATAAAAGTGCATGGCAGATCAAATCAGTTTACACTCTAAGGTCCGGGTGATTTTACCGGCATAAACCAATCAAAATATATTTCTGTTCTCTGATTAATTTAAGAATAATATAATTAATGTACGGATAAACATTATATTGTTTAATCTTATCAATCAGGATTACGGGGTATAACATGTTAAAAGCAGCAATTAATACTGATATATTTAAGGAATCAATCGACGTTATGGCAGCAATGGTTACCGAATGCCGGATGCACATCAGTCCCGGGGGTTTTAGCACCCGGGCTGTCGACACTGCAAATGTTGCAATGGTTTCGCTTGAACTGTCATCCGGTGCATTCTCATCATTTGATGCAACTGAGAGCGATATCGGACTGGACATCAATAAAATGAAGAATATCGTCGCCATGATGGAAAAGGACGATAATCTCTCACTTGATCTCCCCGAGGGAGGACATAAGATCGAGATGTCATTTTCGGGATACAAATACTCCATCGCTCTTCTGGATGTGAATACCGTACGCAAAGACCCGAACCCCCCGACAATTAATCTTCCCGGCAAGGTTGTAATTTCAGGGTCGGTTCTCTATAATTCAATAAAGGCCGCCGCACTTGTCTCGGACAAAATCGCATTTGGAATTGATCCTGAGAAGGGCATCTTCTACATGGAAGCCGACGGCGATATGGATCACATCTACTATGAACTTCCAAAGGACGACCTCGTATCATTTGTTCCTGCAGAGGCAAGGTCATTATTCTCGCTTGATTACCTGAAGGATCTCGGCAGGGTCATGAGCAAATCAGATCAGGTTGAGATTCATATCGGTATGGATCATCCTGTAAAGTTTGCATTCAGCATTGCAGACGGCAAAGGAAATGTAGAATACCTTCTTGCACCACGTATTGAAGCTGACTGAAGATGCCGGTCGAGCTGGATAAGAAAGACCTTGCAAAATATCCTTTTTTAAAAGAAGCCCAGCAGCTTGTTAGCGAGAGCGGCTATTCCATAGACTCTCTTATCAATAAAAAACACTTTATAGTTAAAAAGGGCGCAGAGAGAGTTGAAAAAGCAATAAAATTTGACTATTTCTTTGATGATATCAGGCTGGAGATGGCTGAATGGGAGATACTGTCATATGCATTTGCAAGAATTCTGATATCCTGCTTAAACGAGAGAAACCTGACCGACCGGCTTTGCCGGTATGAAGCTGAGAGGGCATCATATTTTCTTCAGACCGAAGATCCTGAAAAAAGGGACTATGTTGCCTCGATCGTCGGCATAAACCCGGGTATTGAGGAGATTTCTGTCGTTGAATATGTCGGCCTCTGTCCGGCGCTTCATGATTCAAAATGGAGACTTATCAACAGGGATATAAATTCGGGACTGGTGAGGATCGAGAAGAGCGAATATGATGAGCTGATAAAGGAGAAGATCCGTTCGATGCTTGATGACCAGCTCCCGCTTCGCGTCGGTGAGGGCATATGCAGTCTGCTTAGTTTCCTTACCGAAGGCATATCCGCAGGTTACCAGGAGATGCTTATGGAGCAGTTCGGGGAGGTGGACGAAGGATCTTTTCCCCCGTGCATGAAAGCGATAATCAATGCAGTTACCGAAGGGACGAACATCCCGCATACCGCCCGTTTTTCACTGACTGCTTTTATGCATATCATCGGAATGGACGTTCACCAGATTGTCGAGGTATATACCCGCGCTCCTGATTTTGATGTTGAAAAGACGATGTACCAGGTGGAGCATATCTCCGGCAGGGGTGGAACCGAATACACTCCGCCGACATGCGCCACCATGAAAACTTACGGCCTCTGCGTAAACAGGGATTCATACTGCAAAAAGATCAGTCACCCGCTGTCCTATTATAAATTTAAAAAGAAGATGATGAAGAGGGATGAAGCTCCCGCCCCGTCGGGTAAACAGGATATTCCTGAGAAACCCGTTGAAAAAAATTCCTGATTTTCGCTTACTCTGCTTTATAGTTGTTGCTTATCACATATCCGCCGCCGCTCATGCAGATTATGAACAGTACGAGGGCCAGAATAATTGCATATCCTGCAGGAAACACCATAGGAAGGACGAATATTGAAATTAATAATACAATAAGGCTTATGGCTGCAACAGATACATCCAGTATCACTGAATTCATGAATATATATAGGGGAATTATTCTTTATTAAGAGTGGGGGCGGGAACATATTCCTTCACTGGAATTCAAAGAAATCAATCCTACATCAGATAAAGTATTATGAACATATATTCATCATGGATTCAGCCGGAAAAGATAGAATTGCTGAAGCTGTCCGTAGTGCGGTAAACAGGATTGCCGAATTCATGAACCCGGCACTTATTCCGGAAGTCGGGATGAATATTGCTTTTGCCCTGCCGGATGCGACATCTCCTGTTGAGGTTTTTGCTGTTGAGGGCAGGATTGTGAGAAAAGGAAATGAAGTTTTTCCTGTGGGGGATGTAATACCCGGTGCAAGCGATCATGTGGCGCGGATCGTCCTTACTGCAATGAAGTATGATCCTGAAATGAGGGCTGCTGCAAATATCCGTTATTCTGAAAAAATTATTGAAATCCTAAACGAAATGCCACTCGAGATGCGCTCATTTGACAGAAGCAGGGAGCCTGCGGGTGTCAGTACAATGGACTGGGGTGTCGCTTCATGCTGCAGGGAGGATGATGT
>CAZPHR010000167.1:0-2891 GCA_964586475.1 uncultured Methanomicrobiaceae archaeon | reverse complement strand
AGTGACAATCGCCTCTGTTTTAGGTTGGATTATCGCTCCTGCATATTTCTTTACACTGACATGGAGCGTCACTATCTCCCCATTTACCTCTAGCTTCTGGCATTATTTCTGCAGGGAAGGATCGAAAAAGAGAGAGATCAAATCTGGTCCAAAAATTCATCGGTTATAGACAGGGCCCTGGGAAAAACAGACAGAAAATAATAATATTCAAGTGAATTGCAACTGATAGTAATTTAATTCAGAGGATACGAGATATGCTTCAAAAACCCAGGGGTACAAGGGACTTTTTACCTAAAGAGATGGAACAGAGACGTGAGATCGAGATGAGAATGAGGAAGGTTGCCACCCTCTTCGGTTACCACGAGATCCTCACTCCGACATTCGAGAACCAGGAATTATATACAATAAAATCAGGCGAAGGCATCATTGGTGAGATGTATACCTTCGAAGACAAGGGTGGACGAAAACTCGCTTTAAGACCTGAAGGAACAGCTGCGGTTCTCAGGATGTATGTAAACGAGGCCAAAGTTCTTCCCAAACCGATACGATGGTGCTATCTTCTCGACTGCTACAGGTACGAAAGACCCCAAAAAGGAAGATACAGGCAGTTCTGGCAGTTCGGCGCCGAGCTTATCGGCGCAGACACTGCAGCCGCAGATGCAGAGATAATACTCCTCGCCGACGGCCTCCTCAGGGGAGCGGGAATCAACTATTCACTCCAGGTAGGGCATCTTGCACCGATGAAGCATATTTTGTCAGACCTTACTGAAGATGATAAAAAGAAGGTAATGGCGCTTCTCGACAAACGTAATTTCGAGGAACTGGAAAACCATCTCAAGAATACCGGAAAACCTGAATTTTACGATAAACTCGTGGCCCTTACAGAATGCAGGAGCATAGATGAAGCAAAAGCCGTATGCGGAGAATTTCCGGGCATGGACAGGATGGAGGAAATGCTGGGAATCCTTGACAGCCAGGAACTGGAATATACTCTAAACCTCGGTATAGTCAGGGGCCTTGACTACTATACAGGAATGGTCTTCGAAGGCTTTGCGGAAAACCTCGGTGCAGAAAATCAGGTGATCGGCGGGGGATCATACAGGCTGGCGCATCTTTTCGGTGGCGAGGATACATCCTCATGTGGATTCGGGATCGGTTTCGACAGGGTCATGGTCTCCCTTGGCAGTGTAGAACTGGAGAAATCCCCGCTTGTAGCAATATTGTATACACCTGAAGGACAGAAACGTGCATTTGAGGTCGCATCGTTGCTGAGAAAAGAAGGACTTCTGACCGAGATCAATCTTCTTGATCGCGGCATTGGGGCTCAGATGAAGCATGCTGCAAAGAACGCACAGTTTGCGGTTTTAATCGGTAAAAAAGAGGTTGAATCAGGAAACGTTACATTGAAAAACCTCACCACAGGTGAACAGAAGGAATGTGAACCAGGAG
Source organism: uncultured Methanomicrobiaceae archaeon (assembly GCA_964586475.1). Classification (GTDB taxonomy): domain Archaea; phylum Halobacteriota; class Methanomicrobia; order Methanomicrobiales; family Methanomicrobiaceae; genus Methanolacinia. Next base: position 1,442 of record CAZPHR010000167.1, on the reverse strand, counting down.
AACTCCCACGCGAGGTGAAATAAACTTGGAGCTTGCGGACAGGCTTGCAGAGCAGCAGAAAAGCATAAGCGTTGCAGAGTTCTTCGAGAAAAACAAGCATCTTCTCGGTTTTGACTCCCCTACAAGAGGAATTATCACCACAATTAAGGAAGCTGTCGACAACTCGCTCGACGCCTGCGAGGAGGCCGAGGTCCTTCCGGATATCTTTGTAGGGATCAAAAAGATCGACAAGGAAGTCTACAGGATAATCGTAGAGGACAACGGGCCGGGGATCGTTCCTAAGCAGGTTCCGTTCGTATTCGGAAAACTGCTCTACGGATCACGCTTCCACCAGATCAAGCAGAGCAGGGGTCAGCAGGGGATAGGAATAAGCGCCGCGGTTCTTTATGCACAGCTTACAACAGGCGTTCCCGCAGTCGTAATCTCCAGGACCAGCCACCGGAATAAAGCCCACCGTTTTGAGATAATGATCAAAACAGAGGCCAATGAACCCGAGATTATCAAAGACGAAGAGATCGAATGGGACAGGATGCATGGTACAAGAGTGGAGATCGAATTCAAGACCACACTTGCAGCAAAGAAACGCCTTTTGGAATATCTTATGTATACTGCGGTCGTCAACCCGCATGCACGAATCAAAGCCGACATCGACGGGGAGGTTTACAATTTCGAGAGAGTCAGTGAGGAGGCGATCATCCCTCCAAAGGCTATACTTCCACACCCTCACGGACTGGAGCTCGGCCAGCTGAAGAGAATCGCGGCTTTATCCGATGATAACCTGAAGGATTTTCTCATCAACAGCTTCTCAAGGGTGGGGGATAAGAACGCAGATGAGATAATCGGAGGATCGGGCCTTAAGGGAAGCAGAAAGGCAAAAACTCTTTCAAATGAGGAGCTTAAGAAACTGCTCGAATCCATGCAGACGGTCCAGGTCCCCCCGCCTCCTGCATCACAGTGTCTGTCCCCGATAGGTGAAGACATGATTATACGAGGCCTTGACAAAGAGTTCCAGCTGGACTTCGTCAGGTCAAGAACGAGAAAGAGCAAAGTATTCTCCGGCCACCCGTTCATTGTCGAAGCGGCGATTGGCTATGGGGGAAAACTCGAATCTGAAGGAACTGCCAGAATACTCAGGTTTGCAAACCGTGTTCCGCTCCTGTACCAGCAGGGTGCATGCGCAATAACAAACTCTGTTTCAGAGGTCAACTGGAGGGCCTACAATATATCCCAGCAGGGCCTTCCAACCGGCCCGGTGCTTATACTTGTACATGTCGCATCCACCAATGTCCCGTTTACAAGTGAGAGCAAAGATGCAATCGCATCAATCCCGGAGATCGAAAAGGAGATTGTACTCACCCTTCAGGACCTCGGACGCGACCTTAAGATGTTCCTCGGACGCCGCGACAGGAACAAACAGTTCGAGGAGAGAGCCAGGGCAGTAT
>CAZPHR010000166.1:0-2903 GCA_964586475.1 uncultured Methanomicrobiaceae archaeon | reverse complement strand
CAGGGTTGCCCCGGAGGGGCTTATACCCAAATCTAAATCCTAGGCTATATCAAATAATCCCCCGTCATCTTTTTAAAAGTCAAAACCGAATTATTAAAAGAATGAGAACTTCTTCAGGAGCTGTCGCATCACCTGCGGCGGGTCGCTTTATTATTCGTTAAAAATTGCATCCGGGCAGACTATTTTGATGAATTGATTTATGATTCAGTTAGCGAAGCGTTTGCCATATTCATTATAGCACCTCAAATCCTGCAACAGTTCTATTTCATTTACTTACCCATACTATTGAACAATAAGAGGGATAACCATTGAAAGAAGTCACAAGCAGTTTTAATGCAAAAGATCTGGAGTCCGAAACGAGCTCTTTCTGGAATGAAGAGGACATTTACAAAAAGGTAAAAGAGCTGAGGGAAGACTGTCCTGATTATTTTTTTGTCGACGGACCACCCTACACGACAGGCCACATCCATCTTGGAACAGCGTGGAACAAGATCTTAAAAGACACGATCCTCAGGTTCAGGAGGATGAACGGCCTTAATGTGATCGACAGGGCCGGTTACGACATGCACGGCCTGCCCATAGAAGTCAGGGTCGAAAACGAACTCGGATTCAAATCAAAAAAAGATATCGAATCTTTTGGAATATCAAACTTTATCGAGAAATGCAAAGAATTCGCTGTTGTTCATAAGGACATAATGTCCGAACAGTTCAAAGAACTCGGCGTATGGATGGACTTCGATAATCCCTACCAGACTATAAGCCCCGATTACGTTGAATCCGCCTGGTGGGTTCTCAAGCGTGCTCACGAAAAGAGTCTTTTAGAAAAGGGTTATCGTGTAGTCAACTGGTGTCCCCGCTGTGAAACTGCAATCGCAGATTCAGAAGTTGAATACTGGGATGAAACGGACCCCTCGATATTTGTGAAATTCCCGATAAGGGGAAAAGAGAATGAATACCTCGTAATCTGGACTACAACACCGTGGACACTCCCGGCAAACGTTGCAACCGCAGTCAAAGAGGACTTCATCTATGCGAAGGTCGAGGCAGAGAAGGATGGAAAGCGTGAATATCTCTGGATCGCCGATGAACTGGTTGAAGATGTCCTCCGGAGGGGAAGATATTCAGATTACAATGTAATCGAAAAGGCCACCGGATCAGATCTCGCCGGAACTATATATGACTCCCCTCTTGCAGATTACATCCCGGCACAGAAGCAGGTCACGCACAGGGTGGTCACAGCCGATTACGTGACACTTGAAAACACCGGAATGGTCCACATCGCCCCCGGACACGGATGGGACGACTATCTCGTCGGCCAGAAGGAGGGACTCGAATCATTGTGCCCCGTGGACGGCACAGGAACGATGACCGCCGATGCCGGTGAGTTTGCAGGCCTCTATGTAAAAGAGGCAAATCCAAAGGTAATCGAAGCCCTCGGCGATTATCTTCTTGCCGATATGAAGATAACCCACCGCTATGGCCACTGCTGGCGCTGTAAAACCCCGATTATATCCCTCGCAACAGAGCAGTGGTTCCTCGCTATACCACGCATCAAACAGCAGATGCTTGACGAGATTGCAAAGGTCAAATGGTACCCCGACTGGGCGGGAAGTGCAAGGTTCCACGATTTTGTCTCGGATTCCAGAGACTGGTGCATCTCAAGACAGAGATACTGGGGAATACCCATACCTGTCTGGAAGTGCGATTCCTGCGACAAACAGGAGGTCTTCGGGACTATAGACGAACTCAATGACAGGGCAGGCTCCAACCTGAAAGACCCGCACAGGCCATATGTCGACGAGATCACCTACAGGTGCGCATGCGGCGGCACAATGAAGAGAGTGGAGGATATCTTCGATGTCTGGTTCGACTCCGCAATGGCCTCATGGGCGACAATAGGATACCCCGGCGAGACAGAGCGGTTTGAAAAACTCTGGCCTGCAGACTTCATTACAGAAGGGCAGGACCAGACAAGAGGATGGTTCTATTCACAGCTGGGTGCATCGACTATCGCCTTTGACAGGGCGCCATACAAAAAAGTGATGATGCACGGCTTTGCACTCGATGCGGACGGCAGAAAGATGTCGAAATCCCTCGGCAATGTAGTAACCCCGGAAGAGGTCATGGAGAAGGTCGGAGTCGACGTTCTCCGCATGTATATCCTGTCGGCAAGTGCACCGTGGGATGATCTCAAGTTCAACTGGGAAGGCGTAAAGACGACAAACAGGGCGATGAACATCCTCTGGAATGTGTACCGGTTCCCGCTCCCGTATATGATACTTGACTCATTTGCTCCCGAAACCGGAGAATCAGGAATCTGGCAGGGGGACTACATCAGGAAAAATATCCCGGATATGCCGGTTGAAGACAGGTGGATAATCTCAAGGATTAATTCACTCTGTGCACAGGTATCAGAGGATATCGAAAAATGTGATCTTCACAAGGCCTCAAGGAACATTATAAACTGCATCCTTGAAGACATCTCCCGCTGGTACGTTCAGCTGGTCAGGCAGAGAATGTGGCTTGAAGAGGATGCCGTTGAAAAGATACAGGCCTACGAGACGATGTATTACATCATGAGAAGGCTTACAGGCGTCCTTGCACCCATGGCCCCTTATATATCAGAGAGCATCTACAGGAATCTCAGGACAGACTCTGATCCGGTAAGTGTCCATATGCTCGGGTGGTTCTCAGGCGATGAGGAGCTCATCGACGAAGATCTTGAAACAGAGATGGATATCATCCGTTCGTTCGACGAGGCAGTCGCAACCGCCAGGCAGGACGGAAAGAGAAAACTCAGGTGGCCGGTTGCAGAGACCATCGTAATAGCATCCGAGGATAAGATCACATCCGCCATCGAAAACCTTAACGAACTCTGCAAACAGCGGGCCAACTCTTTTAAG
>CAZPHR010000165.1:245-2911 GCA_964586475.1 uncultured Methanomicrobiaceae archaeon | reverse complement strand
TATCTCTTAATCTCTGGACAATGAGGATTGCAGTCACAAGGCTTCGTGAAAAGGCGGGAAAGGACGCCGAAACCTGCAAAAGATACGGGCACGAGTGCTATACGGTATCCCCGCTGAACGCGAGGGTTTATGAGGATGCCGTCACGGAGTTTGTATCCGCGGCGAACAGGGACGAATTCGACTGCATATTTTTTACAAGTGCTCTTCCCGCACAGGTAATCGGCCCCCTCCTGCAGGTCCGTCCCAGGATTGTTGCAATCGGCCCGCAGACTGCAAAGACGCTTACGGAGATGGGATTCGACTGTGAGACACTCCCTGATTTTTACTCGAGGGATTTTGCACCATACATGGGGGACTGGATGTGGGGAAAGAAGATCGGTATCCCAAGGGCCGATGTCCCGAACCCGCAGCTTATCAGCTCGATCGAAGAGAAAGGAGGAATCGCAGCCGAAACCAGGATCTACGGGCTTGAGGCTACCGGGGAGAAACTCGACCTGGAGGGTGCGGATGCAATTCTCTTCACAAGTGCGGGCTCGTTTAAAATGGCGGTATGGAACAGGGATGCGAAAGTCCTCCGGATTGCAATAGGAGATGTAACCGGAAAGGCGATGAAGCTTGGAGGATGTGCACCCGATGTCACAGGCGACGGGTCGCTTACAGGGACACTTGAAGCACTGAACAGGTATATTGAGAGCGGAGACCGGCAAAGTGACTGAATTCAGCGATCCTGAACTGAATGCTGCACTCAAATGCGGTGTGGTCGTCCTTGACAAGCCGCAGGGGCCGTCAAGCCACCAGGCGGCGGCGTGGGCAGGTGAGATTCTCGGAGTCAAAACAGGGCAGGGCGGGACTCTCGATCCCATGGTTTCAGGTGTTTTAGTCCTGATGCTGGGGCGGGCCGTCCGGCTTGCACCCGTTCTCCTGAACCACAAAAAAGAGTATATTGCTCTGCTCCGGCTTCACAAGGACATACCCGAAGAAGATATCCGGAAGGTTGCAGAGGAGTTCAAAGGCCGCCAGTACCAGAGACCGCCGAAGATGAGTGCGGTAAAGAGGCAGCTTAGAATACGCGAGATCTACGACCTCGAAATCCTTGATATCAAAGGAAGGCTCGTCCTGATGCGTGTCGAATGCGAAGCAGGGACTTACATCCGGCTGCTCTGCCGCCACATAGCACTTGCGATGGGTGCCGGTGGCCAGATGGTCGAGCTCCGGAGGACAAAATCCGGGCCTTTTACAGAGGATGAATGTGTCACACTCCATGACCTCCGTGATGCGGCCGAATACGCGAAGGCAGGAAAACCCGAAGAGCTGAGAAAGCTTATTCTGCCGGTCGACAGAATTGCCGGCAGCCTCCCGAAGGTCGTCATCAGGGACAAGGCCGTCGATGCAATCTGCCACGGCGCCGTCCTTGCAGCGGTCGGCATACTCAAAAAAGACAACTACAAAAAAAATGCACGTGTCGCAGTTATGACAGAGAAGGGCGAGCTGGTCTGTATTGGAAAAGCGATGGTATCCTCCGAGGACTACCAGAGAAGCGATACAGGGCTTGTAATCAGGCCCGAGATTGTTGTAATGGAGCCCGGCACCTATGAGAAGGGCTGGGAAACGAAGAAGAGGGACTAAAAATCCTCAATTTCAATCCCTAAATCCGTCCATTTTGCAAAACTATAATTATCCTGACCGTTTATTTCTCTTAAACAGGAGTGAGATGATATGGTACAAATGACAGATGAGGTAATCGAGGCAATAGGAAAGATGAAGGCATTCCCGCTTGCGACCGCCTCAAAGGACGGCATCCCGAACGTCGCACCGATGGGAGCATACCGCATCAAGGACCCGGGGACCATCTGGATCCAGGATAACTTCATGAACAAGACCCTTGCAAACGTCGAGGAGAACCCGAAGGCAGCGGTATACATCTACGGAGACGGTGCAAAGGGCTGCTACCAGATAAAAGCGGATGTTACAGTGGTAAAGTCCGGACCCGAACTTGATGAGATGAAGGCATATATCGAGGAGAGAAAACCCGGCCTTCCCGGCAAGGGACTCCTGATCCTCAAAGTGACCGGTGTCTTCCAGTGCATGCCCGGACCGGAAGCCGGCAAAAAACTTCTCTGAAGAAACCGAAAAAATCTCTTTTTTCCCCCGGCATTCCGGAAGCCAAAAACCCGCCGGAAAACAACACTAAAAACGATACGAAAAACAATAGAGTTATTAGAATACCAAGCCAATAATTTGAAGCACATTTTCTTTGTGCAGGCAGTTTTTGCTGAGGTAGTCTAGTCTGGTAGGGCGCAGGCCTGGAAAGCCTGTGGGGCGCATGCCCCTCGGGAGTTCAAATCTCCCCCTCAGCGTTTTTGGTTTTTTTTGATATACACAATTTACTGACATTCATTAATTATGAAAAAATTGAACTAAAATTAATTAAACAATAAGAATATTAAGCAATCATATGCTTAGTGAAGGACTGTTAGGAGTAATTGTTGGAGGTTTAATTGTATTTATATGTAACTTTTCAATAATTTTTTATAATGATTATAAAAATGCAAAAAACATTGAAAATGCCATTGTTGCAGACATTGAATCTATTGAAAAAAGAATAAAGGAATATTCAAAATTACATTCATCTAATGAAAATGTAAATCGTCCATTCGATGTGATAC
>CAZPHR010000165.1:0-235 GCA_964586475.1 uncultured Methanomicrobiaceae archaeon | reverse complement strand
TTACTTGAACAGAAGAAGCGGCAAGATTGCAGCAACCGATTTATCCTGCAACCTTGCGGGCCGGACTGGGAAAAGAGAGAAATTAATTGATTCTAATAGATCTAATACACTCATCAAAAGCTAATTTGTTAAAAGAAGCCTTTGATACGTCTAAAACCATGATATATGGGACACTAGCTCTTATATCTACAGCTCTAATCCTTAATTCAAAAGAACCGTCTTCTTTCTTTTGAAT
>CAZPHR010000164.1:0-2939 GCA_964586475.1 uncultured Methanomicrobiaceae archaeon | reverse complement strand
GCTTCTTTGACTTTTCGACCGCCTTCTTCAGGGACGTCATATCCGGCCTCTTCAGCTTTTCAGCCTCCTCAACCCTCCCGTACTCCTTTTCAGGGATGGATCTTTTCTTCCTGACCACCAGATTCGTGTATACCAGCGCTCCGCAGACCTGTATGAAGGTCGAAAAAAGATTGAAAAAGGTGTATATCCCGCCGAGAACCGGACCGAGTATGACGACTGCTGTCGGGAACTGGGCCCTGAAAAGGGATTCCCCGAATACTGCCGGGAATGTCCCGATAATGAGGGAGGGGACTATCTCCTCCTTTCCGACCTTTCCCTCCCTGTGATATTCGGCAAGCATCGATTTTCCGGCAGTCGGGTTTATCACCATCGAGAGAATGGAAACCACCGCCTCCCCGGAAAGGCCGGAGATCCTGCAGAAGGGTACCGAGATTATCTTAATCCTTGAGATTATCCCGGTTTCGGATATGAGATTTACGAGAATGATACCTGCAGATATGAGAAGAACGGCTCTTATTGTATAATTTAAAAACTGAATGAGCTGAACATCCGAAAACATGTTTTCATTTAAAAAAAGAGTGTTATTAATTCATAATAGATTCTATAATATTCAAAATTTCCTTAATTCCGAATCAGGATTTTGACACCGGTTTTGACGGCAAAATATATAAAAGATAAAATAATATTATCACATATGGGTCCAAAAACCCAGAAAATAGCCGATTACTCTTTTTTTTACCACAACACCCCGCGAAAAATTTTCAGAATGCATAATTTCAAAGGAGGTATTGCAGCATGACAAAGGTACAGATATCGCCGGCCGGCAGATGGATCGGTATCGACCTTAACACAACCGGATATATTGCTGTGGTCGCTGATCCGGGAACCGGATTTACGGCAAAGCTCGGAAGGGAGGCACGCCTGATTCACGATGACTTCAACAGGGAGCGAATGAAGCTTAAATCCAGGAAGAAGACAAGGAACTTAAAAAGGCTGGACAAGAGGGAGTCAGGCCAGCTGAGGGATCTCAACAAATACCTGAGCAGGGAGATTGTCAGGATCGCATCCGACCTCGGGTGCGGGATTAAATTCGAACATCTCCCGGCAGGCCGCCTGAGAAGAAAAAACAGAGGAGAGAGAAACAGGGAGTTTTCCATCAACAACTGGTACTTCAGTCATCTCTGCCAGATGGTGGAGAATCGTGCAGTTCGCCAGGGAATCTCCGTTATCTACGTCGATCCATCGTTCACCTCGCAGATCTGCAGCAGGTGCGGGGCCCACGGGCGAAGGCACAGGAAGGTATTCCAGTGCCCGGAATGCGGGTATACCGGACATGCAGATGTGAACGCCGCCTTCAATATCGCAAGATCGCCTGTAAACTGCGGTGATGATGCCGAAAAGACCCGGTACGAGGCAGAAAGAGCGAGGATAAAGAAAGAGATCCGGAGGATCAATGCCGGAAAAAAGCTATTCGGATCATGCACACAGGACTGGTCGGCATATCCGGCCGAGTCGTTCTCCCTTCTCTTCGGTAAGACACCATGCAGGGTCTGAAAAACCCGGTTCAGCCCGATAGACTCAGCAAATAATTTATTTTTTCACGTTTTTATTCTAATCAGGTAAAAATATGAGATACAGCATTACAGGTGACAATCTCCAGTTTGTCACGATGGAGATTGATGAGGGAGAGACAGTCTGGGCCGAAGCCGGTGCTATGGTCTACATGAGCGGAAACATGGATATGCAGGCTGAACTCCAGGGAGGGCTCTTCAAGGGCATCAAGAGGAAGCTTGCCGGAGAGTCGTTCATGGTCACGAACTTCACAAGCCACGGCGGGCCGGGTGTGGTCGCATTCGGCGGAAACGCCCCCGGAAAGATATTTGCCATGGATATGACCGGCAAAGAGTTCATCGCCCAGAAGGACGCCTTCCTCTGTGCAGAAAAAAGCGTCAACTGGGAGATTGCCTTCCAGAAGAGGCTCGGTTCCACGTTCTTCGGCGGCGAGGGCCTTATCCTCGAGCACGTCTCGGGTTCAGGAATGGCGTTCTTCCATGCCTGCGGTGACCTTGTCGAGATCGACCTTCAGCCGGGGCAGACATACAAGATTGCAACAGCCCACGTCGTCGGATGGGAACCTTCGGTAAACTATGATATACAGGCGGCAGGCGGAATAAAGACCGCAATGTTCGGCGGAGAAGGATTCTTCGTCACAACCCTGACCGGGCCCGGGAAGATCGTAATCCAGTCGATGACCCTACCGCAGCTGGCAAACTCGCTCCTGCCGTTCATGCCGCAGTCCTCGAACTCCAGCGGCGGCGGCGGATTCGAGATAAACATATGAGGGAAGAGAATATGGAAAGCAATACTGCAGCATCAAGGGCCGGGTGGGCAACGCTTCTCGCGATAATAGTCATTGCGGCAGTCATCCTCGGCCTCTTCTTCCTCGAGTATCTTGTGATAGGATTCCTGCTCCTGCTGGGCATCATCGTAATCCTCGCACTTGCGGCGATTGTCGTCGTCTCGGTCATGATCATCCCGATGTACGCAATGAAGGGGACGGTTGTCGAAGAGGGATCGTACTCGATGGACGATGTTAAGGCAGTCGGAAACGAGAGGAAGGATTGAATTTTCTTTTTTTTGAAAAAAAAGGTTAAACCCGGATTGCTTTTCCGGGTATCACCACATATAATACATCTTCATCGTCCCTTTTGCAGGCATTTCATTGTGCGGTTCGATGATGATTACTATCTCCTCGTTCCCGTGGCTCTCGACACTTCCGGACGAAATCCCGCTGAAGAAGTCCGTGTAGCCGATAGCGTCAGGATTAAACGAATCCGCGGTTTCCCTCACGTAATAGTCGTTCCATGCCTCCTGGTAATCGTCACACTGCTGCAGGGTTACAAACCTCACGTCCACCGGGGCATCCGTATCGATCTCCA
>CAZPHR010000163.1:0-2957 GCA_964586475.1 uncultured Methanomicrobiaceae archaeon | reverse complement strand
TGTCACCTTCTTCGTGATTCCCGTACTTATATTCGAGGAACAGGGTGTTCCCGGATCTGTTAAGGAGTCGTGGAATCTCTTCAAAAAGACATGGGGAGAGACCGTTGTTTCCGGTTTCTCGTTTATTGTCCTCTACATTCCGGCATTCATATTGCTCTTCTTTGGAATCGGCACCCTCTTCATGGGGAGTCCCTATCTGTCAATGATAACATTCGGAATGTTTCTGGTGCTAATGGTTGCAACAGGCGTCCTCGCCTCGACCCTGCACGGGATTCTCGTCGCAATCCTCTATAATTATGCAAAGACAGGAGAAATCCCCGGCATGGTCGACAGGGACCTTATCGAGAATGCATTCGTCGAGTCGAAAAAAGGAAAGAAAACGGCCGTTTCAGGCGGCGGAAATATCTGAATTAAAAAAACTTTTTTAGATTGTTATCCCTGCAAAGTTCAGGACTATAAGCAGAATGGCACCGGGAAGGCCGCCGAGTGCACATACAAGAACTGCACCCCAGGTGAGCCTGAACGACTCCATCCCGAGGATGTTCAGCTGGCTTATGATAACTATGGTGACGATCCCAACGATTGAATTAATAATCAGTGTAGTCACGTTCTTGAGGAAATACCACAGGACAATAACTATACCTGCCGCGACAAGGACAGTAATCAGAGTACTTATCATTACTATTTACCAACGACCCGAAGATTATTAAATCTCACCGAGGGCATAATCACATTTCCAAGCTCCCTCGACTCCTTTGAGACCCCGTCAATCGATTTGAGCATCTCAAATATATTCCCTGAGAGCATCGCCGCACGGACTGCATCGCCGTCATTGCCACCCTCTCTCCATGTCGCATTGGATGTTTCAATCGAGAAATCACCAGTAATTCCATTTGCGGTGTGGGCGCCGATCACATCGTGAACATAGAGAGCCTTCTCGTCGAAAATATCCTGGCGGTCGCCTTCGAAGTAAAGATTGTGGAAGCCAATCGAAGGGGAGCTGTCGGACCTCGCGGCGCTGCCGGTGGACTGTTCGCCGTATTTATATGCGGTCTTTAAGTCGTAACAGAATGTGTTTACCACACCGTCCTTTATGAGGTCAAGAACCCTCGTGGGAACACCTTCGGCATCCCTTGCCTTTGAGCCCTGGCCGTGGAAGGGATCGTCACGCAGCGAGAAGAACTCATCAAGACACTTCTCCCCGAGCTTTCCGGCGAAGTATGATCTGCCGGCTTTAACATTCTTACCCGAGAGTGCCGGAACAACAATTCCGCCGATCAGCTGGGCGGCAGCAATCGGGGAGAGGATTACATCATATTTTCCTGAATCTATCTCCCCTGCATCCACAGAATGTGCGGCAAGATATGCGGCCTTTTTCCCGATCTCATACGGGTCAATCCTGTCTGCAAAGCATGACGAATCGCTCTCGTAGCCCGTGGATGTCCCGGAGATTGTTTCAAGCGAGGCACCGGTGCGGGTCCTTACGCTTTCGTAGACCAGTCCGTTTGAATTGGTCAGCTTGTAGAACGAGGAAGAGGCAGAGGCACCTCCGCCTGCGACATCTACATCATATTCGGATGCTCCGTTTAAGAGCTCCTTAATACTGGCTGTAAGATAAGCTGAATCGAGAACAAGCTTTTCATCGAATCTGCTCTCGGGTGTCCCTGTTTCCCCGGACGGGCCAGGAAGACCGCCCCACCCCTGTGCATCGGCAAACTTCGAGCCGGCCTTTGCAGCATCGAGGCATTCCTCCCATTTTAAGGGGTCATTGGTCATTGAGCTTCCGATCCTTCCGCCGTCGATCAGGCGGATACAGAAGGCCCATGATTCCGAACCTCCGGCCTCGCCGATCTCCCTTCCCTTCAGGCTGGCGTGGATACTCTTACCGGTCCCATAGACCACCTCGACCTCATCGGCGACCTTTTGCCCTTTCCGGATGATATCGTCGATTATCGAATCACTGTCAAAATTATGCACCCTGACCACCTACCACTGCGCTCCTGAGTAATATATGAGGAGAACCATCAGTTACGGGAACACTTTGCCCTCCTTTGCCGCAATAACCCTGGTTGAGCCTTAGGTCATCTCCGCAGAGGACTATGTTGTGCATAGTCTGGAGGATATCACCCGATAGTGATACGTCCCTTATCATCCCGGAAAGCTCACCGTTCTCTATCACGTAGCCGTACTCCGCATTGAACTGGAAGACACCCCTGCCCGGATCAACCTGTCCCCCTCTCGAGCCTTTCAGGAGAACACCGGACCTGCATTCGGCGATGATCTCATCGTATGAGGAGTCGCCGTTCTCTATGTAGGTGTTGCTCATCCTCACCTGCGGGACTGCTCCGCCTTCGGCACGGGCATGACCGGCGTCGCCGTCGCCGATTAAGGCAAGCGTCTGCCTGTTGTGGAGATATGCGTTCAGGACACCGCCCCTGATTATCTCGGTCCTCTTCGGCATTACACCCTCGGCATCGAGCGGCATGAAACCGAACTCATGCAGAGTCGGGTCATCAACCACCGAGAGAGAAGAATCGCCGATCTTCTCGCCAATCCGGCCTTTCAGTACCGATATCCCCTCCTTTACAAGGTCTCCCTCGCTTGCATGGCCAACTGCCTCATGGGCAAAAACGCCTGCAAGCTCCTGGTCGAGGACTGCATTCATCTTCCCGCCCTTTGCAGGTGATGCATCAAGGAGCTTTAAGGCTCTTTCAGCCGCCTCAAGCCCCTTGTGCTCCTTATGATACATGTTCAGGCCGGCAATTGTCCTCTCGCTCTCCCTTGCAGCCTGCATATCGCCGTTCCTGCCTGCGATTGCATTTATACCATATCCCGAACGGCATACAGGATATGAATACTCGTTCCCGCATGAATCGGTGAAGTAAACGGTTGAAGAGCCCTCTGAATAACCGGCACGGGTGCTTATGATCCCGTCTATGCGGGCCGCTGCCTCTATC
>CAZPHR010000162.1:0-2961 GCA_964586475.1 uncultured Methanomicrobiaceae archaeon | reverse complement strand
TCACCTGTAATTTATAATGAATGTGCCAAGGTTTCCTTATTTGATCTAATATTAAAAAAAGAAAATGTCAAAAAAAAACAGACCCTCAGAAATCAGTCATAATCCTGAACTGATCGATCTCAGGATTGTTGATCTCTTCTATGAACTGCTCTGCAGAGTTCTTGATATTCTTGCTTGCAGTGATTGCACGTCCGACGACAACAATATCTGCGCCTGACTGAAGGGCTGTCTTTACGACATGCTGCCTGATTCCGCCTGCAGTTGCAACAAGGAGTTTTCCACCGGCTGCCTTCTTGATTGCCGGGATATCGCCCCAGTTGTACTCATCGCCTTCGGCGTCGATTGCACGGTGCATCTCGACGATGTCAGGGACGGCTCCTTTCTTTGAAAGCTCTTTAATCAGTTCGGCGGGTTTTGCGACATTAAGCATATCGATGATCGAGTATATTCCGGTCTTCTTTGCCTCTTTGATAAATTTCTCTATCGTTGATACCGGTGCAAGGCCGGAGACGACAACGGCGTCTGCGGATGCATTTGCAGCCATCCTTGCCTCGAGATTTCCTGTATCAAGTGTCTTTAAGTCGGCAATGATGAATGCGTCAGGGCGGACTTTTCTGATCTCGTCGATAACCGAGAGGCCGAACTGCTTGATTGTCGGTGTTCCTGCTTCAATCAGGACGTGATCGTTTGTCGGGACCTCTTCGAGGACCTTTCTGACTGAATTCATATCAACGAGGTCAAGTGCAACCTGCAGGTATGGAGGATTCCATAGTCTGTGGACCTTGAATCCCATGACTGCATGTCCTGCACGGTCTTTCTCGTCCATGAGTGTCGATTTGTCCGGGAATTTATCAAGTGCACGCTCTATTGCAAGCTTTGTTGAACCGTAGTTGTACCTGTATATGCGATTGTAGTCCTTTGCATCGGGGTGCAGGAATACGCTTGCGAGTATGACGATATCTTCAGGATCGCATTCACAGTCATCAAAGACGCCTTCTTCATATGAGTCCGCAACAGCCTTTGCGACTGCCGCCTGAACTGCACCGAACATCGCATTTACCTGCCCTTCTGTTTTGAGGGTAACTTTTGGTATAATGAGTGTTGCAGGCTTTGTAAGCAGGTTTGGTCTTATTACCGCAAGAAGCGGGGTGTGGCCCGGTGACATCTGGGATGCCGCATTGGCAAAAGCCATTCCTACAGGGCCGTTTTTATCTCCTATTAAAAGATCTATGTGCGCAAGTTCTGCGCCTTCTCCTTCGAGTGCTTCACCAATCAAATACATGGAATGTTTCCTTCCTGCCCTAATTTATTGCTTTAATGATAAAAATAGATGCTTGCCGCTCCGTCATTTGTAGCGTAAAATCAGTGGGGTCGGTGAGATTTGAACTCACGATCGACGGGTCTCTCCGAACATGCGTTTTGAGCGTGATTTTGGTTAATCAAGGTTTTGCATCAGCGCTCCAACGGATCATCACAGGATTTCTCCTCAGCAGACCCATTGTTCATCATACGCAAAGACCGTTGGAGCCCGTCGCCATGCCGGACTAGGCCACGACCCCTACGAATCCATCTATATGAGGTCATATTCAAATTTAATCCTTTGGATTTGACTCCGTTCCCAAAGTGATGTGGTGCACATCAAATATATTTTATTTTAGGTTAAACGTTTCCTGACATGACTATGATAAGCTACGCAAGCGGGATCTCCAGCGAACCCCTTGTCGGCGAGACCGTCGGCGAGATGCTGGACAGAATATGCGCAACTTATCCTGATAATGAAGCTGTTGTCTCGGTTCACCAAAATATCAGATGGACATACAGGGAATTTCTGGAAAAGGTTGAGAAGATCGCATGCAGCCTGATGGCGCTTGATGTCAATAAAGGCGACAGGGTAGGTATATGGGCTATGAATTACGCAGAATGGGTTCTCCTCCAGTTTGCAACCGCAAAATGCGGTGCGATTATGGTCAACATCAACCCTGCGTACAGGACATTCGAACTCGAGTATGCAATGAAACAGTCCGAGGTACATACCATCTTCCTCCAGGGGAGATTTAAGACCTCCGATTATGTGGGTATGTTCTACGAGGCCTGTCCGGATGCTGTCGAGGCAAGGCCCGGGAAGAAGGTCAGCACCGAGAAGTTTCCCTTCCTGAGAAATGTCGTCTTTATTGGTGATGTTTCCTATAACGGGATGTACACCTGGAACGAGTTCATGGACAGAGGGGCCAACATCAGCAGGGATGAACTCAAAGAACGTGAGAAGAGTCTGACATTCGATGACCCGATCAACATCCAGTATACCAGCGGAACGACAGGATACCCGAAGGGTGTTGTCCTGACCCATCATAATGTCGTAAACAATGGTCACACTATCGGGGAGGGTATGAAGTTTACAGAGAAGGACCGGCTCTGTATACCAGTTCCATTCTATCACTGCTTTGGAATGGTTCTCTCTAATCTTGCATGTGCAACCCACGGTTCGACAATGGTCCTCCCGTCTCCGGTATTTGATCCCGAGGCTGTCTTAAAGACAGTCGATGAGGAAAAGTGCACTGCTCTACATGGTGTCCCTACTATGTTTATCGCCGAGCTGAAGCACCCTAATTTCAACAAATACAGGTATGATTCTCTCAGGACCGGAATTATGGCTGGTTCTCCCTGTCCTGTCGAGGTTATGCGTGCAGTAAACGAGAAGATGCACATGAGTGATATCGTCATCGTCTACGGCCAGACCGAGACGTCCCCTGGTGTAACAATGACGACAACAAGCGATCCTCTTGATAAAAGAGTGTCGACTGTTGGCAGGGTGTTTCCTCACGTCGAGCTTAAAATCGTCGATCCCGTGACCCAGAAGATCGTCACACGCGGTGAACCGGGAGAGATCTGCGCCCGTGGCTATGTTGTGATGAAATGCTACTACAACAATCCGAGTGCAACCCGGCAGACGATCGATGCAGA
>CAZPHR010000161.1:1848-2985 GCA_964586475.1 uncultured Methanomicrobiaceae archaeon | reverse complement strand
GTGATTTTCAAGTACATAATCATGCTCAAGCCCGAACTTCTTATGAAGCTGAAGGTCATGAGTGAAGAAAAGATGGAGAAGGTCAAAGGAGGAATTGAGGAATGAAATATCTTTACGAGATAATTACTGTAATTGCAATTATCATATTTATCGGGATATTCCTGTATACGGACGCCATCGTTCAGGCATCAGGAGAAGAAGGCTGGGGAGGAACAGACGGTGTCGGTTCCGAGATGGTTGAAGAACAGGGGTATGAACCCTGGATCGATAACTCTGATTATACATTCACCCCGCCGTCAGGCGAGATTGAATCCTGTCTCTTTGCAATTCAGGCTACAATCGGGGGTCTGTTGATAGGATGGATATTTGGATCCTGGTACACGGAGAGAAAAATTAAAAAGAATACAAATTAACTATTTTTAGAACTGTGAACTGATGTATTACGAATTGCTGGAAGATATCGCGCAGGAAAGCCGTATAAGGGGTGTAAATTCTGCAGTTAAACTATTATTGGGAATTGGCTGCATACTTATCTGCGTATCTTCAGGTAGTTTCCTGACACCGCTTGCAGTTGCGTTATCTATCAGTATTGTTACTGTTTTTATAGGCGGTACAGATCTTCGGTTTTATCTCAAACTGCTGATGATTCCTCTTGGTTTTGCGGTTTTGAGTGTTCTTGTTATAATATTTGTACGAAACAGCGGGGATGTGATTTTTTCATATGACCTCTTTGGACTTTTGACTCTCACTGTGACAAAAGGGAGTATAAATGAAGGAATACTGGTTTTTTCACGTGTTTTTGGTGGAATGTGTTCACTGTTTTTTATTTCGCTTACAACCCCGGCAACGGAGACATTCACACTTGCGAGAAGGTGCCGGATTCCCGGATTCATTATTGAACTATCAATGCTTATCTACAGATTCATTTTTATTTTCATTGAGCAGGCCGGTATGATCTACAGTGCACAGGTGATGAGGCTCGCTTACGGGAGAAAGAAAGGTTCAATTGAATCTTTTGGAATGATGGCAGGTTCTTTATTCATAAATTCATGGGAATCCGGAGAGAAGGTGATCGGAGCAATGGATTCGAGGTGCTATAACGGGAAATTTGCAATCCTTGGGGAGCAGGGAGTCTTC
>CAZPHR010000161.1:0-1838 GCA_964586475.1 uncultured Methanomicrobiaceae archaeon | reverse complement strand
ATACGGAGACAGAATTGAAACCGTCCGCGGCGTCGGCTATCGATTCGGCATTAAAGATGAATCGCATATTTAAAAAAATTGCATTTCGAATCAGTATTTTATTTCTTATTGTTGTGACAGCTGCAAGCCTTTTTTCTGTGATCTATCTGGTAATCTTTTTTGGCCTTATGATCCTGACATCCGAATTTCATTTATATGGAGGGCTTTTTCCGTGAGTTATATTATTGAATTAAAGAATATTGAATATAGTTACCCAAACGGGTTGAAAGCACTGAAAGGAATAGACCTAAAGATTAAAAAGGGTGAAAAGATTGCTCTTGTAGGTTCAAACGGGGCAGGTAAATCCACTCTTCTCCTCATGCTGAACGGAATGCTGAAACCCGATTCCGGGACTGTATTTTTTAATGGCAGACCTGTATCCTATAGCAGAACAGGTCTCAGGGAACTTAGGAAAAGAGTAGGTTTTGTATTCCAGAATCCTGATCACCAGATTATAGCTCCTACCGTATACCAGGATGTGGCATTTGGCCCGGTAAATCTGGATTATAATGAAGCCGAAGTTAAGGATTCAGTTCAAAAAGCGCTGATATATACTGGACTCTTGGATTTTGAGCGCCGGCCCCCCCACAACCTGTCAGGAGGGGAGAAGAAAAAGGTGGCTATTGCAGGAGTCCTTGCCATGGACCCGGAAGTCCTTGTATTTGACGAGCCTACCAGCGCTCTTGATCCGACAAGTTCGGAGAGTGTTATGGATCTTCTTGATGAACTTCATCACGAAGGAAAGACTGTGGTAATCTCAACACACGATGTCGAACTTGCATATCCCTGGGCTGATCGCATAGTCCTGATGAACAATGGCGGAATTATTGTAAGTAGTGACCCTGAAAAAGCATTTTCTGACAGGAAAATATTGCAGGAGGCAAAACTATCAAAGCCTGTTCTTCTTGAATTATATGATTCACTTTGTGAACGCGGCCTTGGTAAATCTGAAAAACTGCCAAAATCGGTTCTTGATTTCGTTCATCTGCTTGAAAATGGCATGACCGGCAACCTGCAATGTGAAAGATGCGGCTCAATATTCATTGTTGATGCAGACCGTCTTGATGATAATGAACTAAAAGAATTTGTAGTAAATGGCCGGTTTGAATTTACGGGTGCAATGGGATCATTCGCAAAGAAGAAAGCAGAGACTGAAGGGATCGATCTTAATTTTACCTATGGCGTTATTGATAAATGCCTTTTAAAGGCAATATCCGGTCATAACAGCCTGATAATTACAACAGGGGGCATGGTCCGGAGGGTGATGGATCGTGTGGATGAATTCCGGGAGGAAAGTGGCAGAACAATAAATGTCATTCCTCATGATGAATTTGTTAATATGTCTGGTTAATGGATTCTTTCATTAGATTTTAATTTTTTTCATGATTTTTAAAAAAAACTAGAGATTTCTTCAGTTGTAAATATCAAAAATTGCCGGCAAACAAAGTATAAAGGCCTGTTTTTGCTGAAGGAGGGTTCTTTAAATCTCCTATGGAGATGTTCTCGTCCGGGTAACCGAGTTTTTCACAAACCGCTAATCTGCATTCCGGAGATTCAGTTTCCAGCCTTTTTGCAAGATCTTTTATGCTGAATTCCGGGTCGGCAATTATAAATACAATCTTTCCTATTGAGATCTCAAAACTTATCTCTTCAGATGCCTTTTCATGATCTTTTGCATGAGCGTTGACAATTGCCGTTTTTGTCATCGGGATTTTGAGTTTTGCGCAGGCATACTGGTAAGAAGAGATCCCGGATATTATATCGCCGCCAAGATATCCCAGGCCTGCGAGCATTGGGTC